>CAZSGT010000190.1:0-4828 GCA_964606215.1 uncultured Lachnospiraceae bacterium | reverse complement strand
ACATTTACATCTGCATCATTAAGCGATTTCTGTTTCATCCTCTGAATACGTTTCATTAACGTTGCTTTTATCGGTGCCACAGGATTAAACTCTAGTTCTCCTCTTACTATAGACCAGTGATATGCTGAATTTAAAACATCAACCACTTTTTCAATAGAAGATGCAGATAACTGATTAGCCTTAATTAGCTCAGTTATGTGATTATCCACATCAGCAACCCGTACAGCCTGCACCTGCATTTTCCCAAGATTATACCTTCCTATATGATTCTCTATTGTACACTCCCTTCTATCTATAGATTTTGGTTTTAACTCTGAATTTTCTACTTGATATTTCAAATGCAATTCACATAATTCCAATACGCTAGTTCCTGCGACAATACTTTCCGTATTCTTCTGCTTTTCCCATGCAATTTCTTTTTTTCTCATTGCTTTGAGACAAGCCGCTTTATTGGGGGCGGTCACCGTAAGAACTTTGCGGCTACCATCCGCTTTGTACCCGACGCTTTTGCGATGCGTTATGCTTCCATCTGGGTTTTTCTTAAAACTTCCTGCTCCCTTCGCATTTCGTTGCTTTTTATCCTCCATCTTTATACCTCCAAATAAAGGCAGCCGGAATCAATCCGGCTGTCCATTAAAATTTAAATTCCCTGTAAGCGTACTGTTTCAACCACTTTTGCAATTCGTCCTCCGATACATAATACTGCCCTCCAATCTTTATTGAAGGAAAAGATTTCGAGTGCATCAGCGAATACGCCTTATCCCTGCCGATTTTTAGTGTATCCTGTAATTCCCTAGTCCTCAAAAGCATCAGTCTCTCCTCCATCTACAAAATTGATTAATTATGATAAGCCTCGTTAATTAAATAGTAGTGTCATTTTGAGCAAGCTCACGCAGTAAGGCAAGCCTAAGTTTCAAAAAATTTATTTTCTGACTTCCCCCCACAAGAAGCCTTGCATAAATAGTCGTTTTACCATTTCCGTTAGGAGAAGACACTGCGTACCCCTCCTTGCAAAGTGTTGACGCAATTTCTTTAGCGCTGAGCGAGAAAAAAACTCCACCTGTACGGATCCAGTTTACCGTCTTCTGATAGGTTAAGTCAGGCAGCAAATACAAATAATCTCCTTCAAAAAAACCGTCATACTGCCCCAGCTCGGCTTCCGTAAGCCTGCCATCTTTAACCAACAGTTTCTGATTTTCCATCATAGCTATCAAGGCTCGAATGAAGGTAATTCCTGGTTCTTCCTCAAATGATGCGCTTTCGCTGGCAACAAATACCGGAACCATCTGTGCTTTAAATTCTGAAATTATTTTTGCCTCCTCACCAACTCCGCAGTAATATTGGAAAAAGGACTCTAGGATATCCGACATTAGCCAAAGTGTAACTAGAGAATCTACCAGCCTACTGGCTTTAAGCAACTTCTCCGCTGACTTTCTCAGTTTATTATAGTTGTCGCGAATGTAAGAAACCACAGTTTCCCAAGAGCTAGATAAAAAGTAAATAAAATACTGAATCAACGTAGTATATGCCGCTTCATTGTCCTGCATCCACGAAACCGCTTCTACGTTTACGTTTTTTCGATCAATTGCACAATACAAACAGCGTAAATTTGAAGACAAGCCCCTATTTCGTAATTCTCCAGTAAGTACAACTACCCCTTGAACCCCTTCCCCACGGCAATCCTCTAAACTAGGGTTTGACCTGCTTTTTGAACTGCGGTCTCCCACCATCCGTACAACCAGTTCCAGCTTGTTTTCAAGGTTTAGCTTCTTTCTACTATTTTGTGCTGGCGAAAAGTCGTCAATCAGCAGAGTAGTATCCCGACCACCTACGACCAATCCGCGTTCCAACGAGGTTTCCGTATCGGAATCTAAACGCCGCGGAAAACGTCTGTATTTCTCAATTTCGACCTGTACGTACAACAATTTAGCCATAGCAGTTTTAAATGAACCAGTTTTTCCTGTTAAGAAGAGCAAAAAACTAGGCGCAAATCCGGCTTCTTCGAACAGCTTATAAGATATTCCAAGGAAAGAAAAGCTGCTCATAACCGACATAATCCCCACGTCTTTATAAATGCTGATAGAATGTTTATAAATATCAAAACAATCTGAAACATTAAACCGGTTATCAATTGGTAGATTTCTGCCCGTCATAATTTCACCCTGTATTCCAGAAGCTCCCTTATGTATATACACATGCCTCCCATGAATCATCTGCCATCCGTGGTCTATGTAACAATTCATCTCTCGGATTCCCGACATTGCTTCCCTAAAATTATTTTCCACGCACTCCACCTGCCTTCGATCAAAGATAATTGCAGTTGGAAATTTTCTTAAAACAATTCGGGTTAAATTTTCTAGGTCAAGCCAAGGAATCGTGAATGTAAACTGCCTAACGCTTAAGTTTGTGTAAATGGAAATACTTGCTATAATTTCGCTTTTTTCAAACACAACTTTGCCATTTCGGTCTAGACATTTTTTAACGAGCATTGGTTTGACATCAAAATTCGTTTTGGGTTTTTTCCTCCCCTCTTTTTCATTTTCACTCGATATGGTATTACTATTTTGCGCTGACATCTGTGCTGCTTTAGAATCGGAAGCTCTAACTATCTCCTGAGGCAAAAGCTGTTTATTATTAACAGCATAAATGTTGCAAGAAATTTCATTCCTCTTCCCTTGATGCTCCCCTCCCATTGCCATTGCCAGACGCTCTTCAATCCCCAAATCTTCATCGAGCGGATAAATCGGGCAGTTACTGCCGCCCCCTTTCAGCGGTAATATAGCCGGTTCCCGATACTCTGCAGATGGCAAGTGGTAAAGAGCAGGCATAGGGTAAGGCTTATCTTCAGTCATTTTTTCTCTTTTTTCCATATAATCCCTCCTTTAATGGTAGTATATATTACAAGCCTCAATCTATCAGCAAATTAGATAATTAATTTAATTATTTTTATATTTATATTTAGAAATATTATGCTATAATATATCCACAATCTAAATATAGAGGGATTGTAAATATGGACAATACTATTATTACTCTTACAGAAACCGAAGCTAGATTAAAGTATTTATACTTCATAGACATTGATGCCATTTTGGAGAAAATCACCACTTCACCACAATTTGAAGACCTTAAATCGAACCCAACAGATATCATATTGATAGAAAATATGCTTCATACTATCTATGACATTATTTTTTCATCATGTGAACTTTACACCAAATTCTTAAGTCCAAGTGAATATGGAACAAGTTGTTTTGGACATCCTAATATTTCAAATAGCGAAAGCCAGAACAAAAGCGACAAATTATGGGAACACACACTTTCTTCAACCGATATTTCCGCTTATCGTTCTCTCCTTTCATTGGCTTTGCGTAATCATTGCATCATGTATGGTTTTTTTAATCTGGTGGATAATACAGCCAGAAACTCTTCTGACTATTATTCTGAAATATCTCTCGCGCGTGATTCTGCAAACAAATCAGGATATTTTAACACCTATACTGAACCAGTCAACGAATACCGACCAACTTCGCAAAGCCTCTATCAATTCAAAAAGCAACGAAGTTCCTATAACATGAAAATGTATTCTATGCAGCTATTTCAAAAAATTCCAGATTTTAATAAAGATAATATGCAATCTATTCCACGCCCATACGCTGCAGCATACGATTTTTTATTCTATAATAGTCGTGTATACTACATAGATTCAGCACTTCAACGTATGGACGCTGATAAGAAATCAGCTTCTATAAAAAATACTTTGTGGAGAGATTACATAAAATTAGAATTAGATTATATAGAGAGAAAATCCGGCATCATTCCATCTCTCAGGAAAAAGAATAATGACTATTACTATAATGAACCCGCAAAACCCTTTATATTAACTGGTGCAAATCTATTACTATATGATGGTCCAATGGAGTATTGGTATGGCTTTTCAAGCATACGTTTTATTTTGAACCTCTTAAAGCAAATAGATGAAATAGAAGCTACGGATTACAAAAGCTTTACATTACATGATTTTGAAGGATCTCATATTATCTCCATGTGTTCCTCCATGCTTAAATGTCCATTAGTTTACAGCAGGCATTTTTTTCTACAATATGCTATAGAATCAGTACTGAACAGCAGTGATATGGAATCCTCATATCTTAAAGAAAAAAGTAATGTTCTTATGACCAGATTCCCTCTAAATAATTCTATTAAAAAGGAATATAACATCAGTTTGTCACTAAAGTTAGTAAGTCAATTTTGGGATATCCTTAACAATATTACAATTCCAATACTGGAAGATGTATGGTCTACCTGTATTTCAAAATTACCTGAACGCATGAATAATAACAGCTTTGATATGATTGCTGCATACAAATCATATATAGATAATAATATTGATATATTAACTGCAGATTTTTCAATTTTATCCCCTGAACAGATTCGGGGATTGCTTACCCCTCCTAAACTTTCCAATATAAATAACAAGAACAATTTTATTTATTCATCTTTCAATATTGAAAATTTAAAGGAACATCTGAAAACCGCCGAAAAATCACCTGCATTGGATAACATGGATGCTAAACCTTCCATCAGACGTACTGTGGCAGAGATTATTTACGATTATTTATCTACAGATTCTCCCAGATTCAAGCCAAATGAACCAATTCCCGGCTTTATCAACCATATCGTAGATCCGCAAACGCAATATAACCTTAAATTAAATGATTATTTTGAAGAAATGCTTAAAAAGAGAATTGATTTGTATAGTCTGAAAAACGAATAAAACATATTCCACCTTTCCATAATTTCCACCTAAATACAAGATATATAATAT
>CAZSGT010000189.1:0-4830 GCA_964606215.1 uncultured Lachnospiraceae bacterium | reverse complement strand
CCGAGGCAGAACGGCAGTTGAACGAAGGCGAGAGCAAGCTGCAGGAGCAGTTGGATAACTTTGACGAAACGAAGAAAACGGCGCTGGATGCCGCCGATATCAGTGGAACTATTACAAAAGAAATGGTCAGCGGTATTTTGCAGGCACAGAATTTTGATATGCCTGCCGGGTATGTAGATGCAGAAGGCGGAGAAAGCTATCTTGTCCGGGTGGGAGATAAATTTAAAGAAGAAACGGATATGGAAAACCTTCTTCTTTTTGACCCGGATATGGACGGGGTGGACCCGGTATATTTATCTGATGTTGCAGATGTATTCTGGACGGATAACTCCGATGAGACCTATGCGCATATCAATGGAAACAATGGTGTGATGCTGACATTCCAGAAACAGGCAAATTATTCTACCACCGAGGTGGCAGACAACATCAGCAAAAAGTTTGATGAATTGGAAAAAGAACATGAGAATGTGCATTTTACATCTTTGATGGACCAGGGAATCTATATTCATATGATTGTAGATGCCGTAATTAACAACCTGGTTGTAGGTGCGATTCTGGCGGTTATTATCCTGCTGTTTTTCCTGAAGGATTTCCGTCCGGCGTTGGTTATCGCATGTTCCATTCCAATCAGTGTGCTGTTTGCCGTTGTACTGATGTACTTTTCCGGGGTTACATTAAATATGCTTTCCCTGTCCGGTCTTGCCATCGGCGTGGGTATGCTGGTGGATAACTCGGTGGTTGCCATCGAGAATATATACCGTTTGCGAAACAAGGGAGTGCCGATTTTCAAGGCAGCAGTAAATGGGGCAAGACAGGTTGCGGGAGCATTGACGTCTTCCACACTGACTACGATTTGCGTATTCCTGCCCATTGTGTTCATCGAGGGAATTACCAGACAGCTCTTTACGGATATGGCGTTGACCATTGCCTATTCCCTCCTTGCCAGTCTGGTGGTGGCGTTGACAGTGGTTCCGTCCATGTCCTCTACATTGTTAAAGAAAACCGCAGAAAAAAAACATCCTGTGTTCGATAAGATGTTGGGCGGCTATCGGAAAGTTCTCCGGGCATGCCTGAATAAGAAACCAATTTTGTTAATTGCATCCGTTGTTCTTCTGGTAGTGAGTATTGTCATTGCCATGAGCCGCGGAACCGGATTCATGCCGGATATGGACAGTCCCCAGATTACGGTCAGTCTGAAAATGCCGGAAGATAGCATTTTAGATGAAACCATAGAGATGTCCGGGAAAGTGGAAGAGCGCATTCGCGAGATTGAGGACGTCAGTGCGGTGGGCGCCATGATTTCCAGTGGGAGTATGATGATGGGCGGTGGAGAGACAGACGTTACGTCTGTGTCCATGTACGTTATATTAAAGGATGATAAAACCCATACCAGCCAGGAAATTGCCAAACAGATTAATGAGAAATGTAAGGATTTTGACTGTGAGGTAAATGCAGAAGGTTCTTCTATGGATATGTCTGCGCTGTACGGCGAGGGCGTGGCAATTAAAATTACCGGGCCGGAGTTGGAGGGGCTGCAGGAAGTGGGAGAGGAGCTTGCAAAGAAACTGGAGAATATCGAGGGGCTTGATGAGATTTCTGACGGAGTAGATGATCCGACGCCAGTGTTGAAGGTGACCGTAGATAAAGAAAAGGCGATGAAGAAAAATCTGACAGTGGCACAGGTGTTCCAGGCGCTGCAGTCGGACATGAGCACAAGCAGCAAGGCGACCACGTTGAGCATTTCCGGTACAGAGTACGATATCAATATGGTATCTGATGATGAGACAGAGCTTACTCTGGAGGATGTAAAGAATTATAAAGTAGAATATACCACCAGAGAGGGAAAGAAAAAGTCGGTGAAGTTAAGTAAGATTGCAGATATTGAGGAGACTACCTCCATGTCGGTAATTGGGCGTACTTCACAGAACCGCTATATTACGGTTAGTGCTTCCCTGAAGGATGGATACAATATTGGTCTTGTCAGTGAAGACGTGGATGACATGTTAAAGGATTATACACCGCCTAAAGGATATTCGGTTTCCACAGACGGTGAAAACGAAGCCATTGAGGATGCGATGTTACAGATGTTGAAAATGCTGGCTCTGGCACTGTCGTTCATTTACTTTATCATGGTTGCCCAGTTCCAGTCCCTGCGTTCACCGTTTATCGTAATGTTTACTATTCCGCTGGCGTTTACGGGAGGATTTCTCGGACTGTTTATATTCGGCAGTGAAGTCAGCGTTATTGCCATGCTGGGATTTGTCATGCTGTCGGGTATCGTTGTAAATAACGGTATTGTGCTGGTGGATTATATAAACCAGCTCCGTATGCAGGGCATGAGCAAGAGGGAAGCCATTGTAGAGGCAGGGGCAACCCGTATGCGCCCTATTCTTATGACGGCGTTGACTACCATTTTTGGTTTGTCCTCCATGGCGTTTAGCAAAAGTATGGGAGCAGATGTCATGCAGCCCATTGTCATTGTGGAGATTGCCGGTCTGGCATATGCTACATTGACTACACTGTTTGTTATCCCTGCGCTTTATGAAGTATTTAACCGCAAGGAAGAGATGAAGTTTGTGAAGGATGAGGATGTGGAGCTTCTTATAGAAGAATAATTCAAAAATGGAAATCACTGCACAATAGCAGGTTTATACGATTTCGTTTATATGCCATGTGCAGTTGCGGAAAAACATATCAAAGACTTCGGATACGGGAATAACCTGTTCCGGGGTCTTTGTCTGTATGGGGCTGGCGCTTCCGTGATGGGCGTCTGCCTGTAGATGAAAACAGTGGTTGTTTTCGGGAATGTATGCATCAACAATCTGTACAGTGGTGTCCATGGGAACAGGGCTGCGCATATATTTTGCAAGAGCGGCAAAATCCGTTACTCTCGCCATGATAAGAGGACGGTCCTGAAGGGATAGCAGGGAGGCGCCTGGAGGCAGGTCCCCGCAGTAGTCTTTGATTTCTATCTGTTCCTCATTACTGTAGGTGATGACAGAGCAGACATTTTCCCCGGACAGGCGTACCAGTAAATCTCCACCGCAGGCTCGCATTTCTAAAGCGGATGTGATATAATAAAAAAGGCTGCGGCAGGTATAGATTTGATATTGCCCGGAAAGCCACTGATTTGCAAAAGCTACCGCTTTTTTCTGGTATTCTTCCGATAAGGAAAGAAAGGGAACGGTACCCGAAAGAGACTCTTCCTTGCTGCGGTGGATTTGCTGCTTACAGACTGTGCGAAAGTCAAAAGGTTCATATATCTCCGTGCTGGCAGGCATGAGATACACAAAGGGGATGTGGGAGCTGCTGCACATAGCAAACATTTTTTTCAGGAGCGTCCGCATACAGCCCTGATGTCTGGATTCCGGTCTGGTGGCAACGCCGACGATGTAGTATCCGGACGCCTCCCTGCCATGGATGCACAGTGTGTAGGGGTTCATGTGCAGCATGGACAGAAGGGATTCCGGTCCGGTATGGTCATAAAGGGTAAGGATGGTATTGTCTTTACAATGGTGTGTGAAATAATGGTCAGAGTATACGGCGGGGTCGGCAAATACAGCATCCCACAGGGAGCGGCAATCGTCAAGGGTCTGTGCAGTTTTAGAAACGGAAATGTGTATCATAAAAATCCTCCTGTGGGTATCGTGATACATACAGGCACTGAGGCGTTTTTGGTCAGTGCGTGCAGATAAAGAAGGCATTATGCCCAATTTTTGACATGAAAAACATTTACTATTATTTTAAAACAAAATAGATAAAAGGAAAAGAGGCAGACATGAAGAGAAAACATTTTGCATCCGTATTATGCGGAGTTGCGGCAATCGGACTGCTGGCGCTGGGAGCACAGGCGGGAGGCGCCCAGAGTTCAAAAGTAACAGACAGTGACTGGTGGTCAGACCCACAGCCCACATATAATGCCTCCGGTCCGGCGATTTATGTGGAGCCTTCACCGGAGCCGACAGCAGAGGTGATTCCAGATGGAAAAATTACGGAGGATGACGGACCTCAGGCAAAGAGCACAGATTTGAAGATACATTTTGTGGATGTAAGCCACGGAGACTGTATTGTCATTGAAAAAAATGGAAAATTTATATTAGTAGATGCAGGGCATTTTTACCGCTATAATCAGAGTACAGAGAGTTATACCGGAGCCAATATGGGATATGTTGCAACCAATTATCTCAAAAAACTGGGTTGTACCAAATTGGAGGCGGTGATTGCCACACATCCTCATGCCGACCATATTTACGGCATGAATAATGTGTTAAAGACATACCCCTGCGAGTTGATATTTATGCCAGAGGTTCCGGAAAAGACCTTTGCTGCTGATAAAACACATCCGGCATACGAGAATCTGTTATCCCGGATTGATACGGAGGGTGTGGCAGTATGTTATCCCAATGTGGGAGACACGTATACCTTTGAGAATATTACGTTTACATTTCTGACGCCGAAGAGCAAAAACTATTCGGATGTGAATGATTTCTCCATTGTCACCAGGCTGACATATGGAAAGACGTCTATACTTCTCACCGGAGATGCGTTAAAGACCTCGGAGAAGCAGATGATTGACAGCAAGAATACATTGGCTTCTACGGTCTTGAAGGTGCCGCATCACAGTATTGCAGGAGAGACCCAGAGTGCCACGGACCACAAGGCATTTATTCAAAAGGTAAAAGCAAAATATTCAGTGATTACAAATAATACATTGTGCTCCAATTATGTTTTGAACTGGCTGACGGATTATGGAGATGTGTTTGGAACATTTGATAAGAGGAATATTGTACTCACCACCGATGGAACCAGCCTGACCTTTAATTGCAAGCC
>CAZSGT010000188.1:0-4851 GCA_964606215.1 uncultured Lachnospiraceae bacterium | reverse complement strand
TCATAAGCATCACCTCTTTCTATACATAACAAATTTTACACTATAAACAGCTTATGCGCCAGTGGAAAAAATAACTATAGCTGTTTTAGCTTTTTGCCTGAAACAATATGGAAAATAGGCCATTCCTTATCACTTTGCTGTTCATTGTACTGATATACAAGGGAATAGCCTCTCTGCACTATATTGAATTCAGCATTCAATAAATCTATACTATGCAAAATGCTGCTGAAATACGTATATTTATCTTCCTCGTTCTCTTCCATTTGGGATGATGAAACAGGCTTAATCACAAAATGGACCTCCCAATTAGGGTTAGGATGCTCCAGAACACAAATATCCTTATCACTATAAAAGACGCTCTCCATTTTCTCCCATGCAGAGTATTCATTCACAATTTCATGATTAGTAAACATATGAAAATGTACCTGTTGAACCTCCTGTCTTTTTCCTCCGTTAGCAACAATCACAAATGAGTCACTATACTCGGGATGCATCTCACATATATCTTTTGCAGCCTCCCAGATCTTCACAAAATACTTGCTATAGCTATCCAACGACATTTGCTGTAAATTCTTAACTGCTCTTTTAGGCGAAATAATCATATGATTTTCATATGAGGGGTGAGGATGATAAAACGCAAGTATTTCCTTGCTGCTATATACTTTCTTCACAGGTATAGCCCAACTACAGTGTTGAAATGCTCTTCCTACAATTTTACCCATAAAGGGGCCTTTCGCAATTTTAAACAATAACTTCTTAAGCATCTAATCCTCCACAGATACACACGCAATATCCAAGCCCAGCTGATTCAGTTTCTCTATTGATTCAATCTCTACTATAATTTATCCTTAATATCCTGTAACAAACGAATTACCTCTGCAAATCCCAAGAATAACATGCCACTAACAATCGTTCCTATCTCTGGAAGAATAAAACCCCCAAAAGAAAATTCAGAGCCCTGAGTGGCAATATAAAAACTACCTATCGTCCCAATTATCAGTATCAAAAAACCAATTGCTTTTAATATGCCACTAATCGTATTTCCCTGTGACGTCTGTTTATCATTCTCTTGTTGTTGCTCTTCTTGTTGCTTGATATATTCTTTATATTCTCCTCTATCTCCACTTAGAATCTGCTGTGCCATTTGTTCGGCCTCTTCAGTATAGCCATTTGCAACGGATATTTCTTTTAACTCTTCATCTGAATATAATTTATATCGATTAAATAGCACTTCTTTATCCATTACGCCAATCCTCCTGTTAGATAAACTTTTTCTATAGTATACTCTAAAAACTCTTCATTTTCCACTTTTTTCTACAGATACGAAGGATTCCTTTTTACTCAACAAAGAATTGCGAAACTCCCCCTTTTGTAGCGATTAATTGATATTTTCTCTATCTTCTTTTATCGCAACTCTTCTATCCAGCCAAACCCTATACAGGATTTTTCCAATAATAAGTACCCCTACCGCAGAACCCATAATCCACCATTTATAATCAGGCAATGCATTGAACCATATATAAATTCGTATGGCAGTTGCAAATGCATAATAAATGATTGTAAATACTATCCCGCGGATAATCCAGTGCAAAATGTGACCTGCTCTTCGGCCATCTATAATATCATATCTATAGAATTTTCCTACTATACTATAGGCAATCATGTAAGCTATGACGCCAACAATAGCCATCGCCACATAATCATTAATAGGATTCTCCAACAACGAAAACGAATTTGTTAAATATTCAAATAATATTTTCATTTAATCTCCAATCTTTCAATACAGTCTTTTCCAAAAACATAATTCTCAACAGCAAGCCCTGTCTCCCCAAAAACATTCACCTCTAACCACTATTCATACACTTCAATCTTCTTAATTTCTCCATTACAGAACATTTTTCACCCTCCTTCGTTTTCTGCGATTGCCAACTCACACAGAACCCCCTGTGGCAATACATACTTCACAATCCCCCTTGCAGTATCGCCGATACGATCATAAAGTCTGCCCGCGCTCATACTCTCTCCTTGTACGGTGTATGGGCTGTTCGCCACATAGCCCACAAGGCCAAGTCCATCCATCTCTACTTTAATGGCCTCCTTGTCATACTCGTTGTCCGGCTCTTTCACCAGTTTCACTTCCATCTTCGGCTCAAAATACTCCTGTCCATAATGATGTTTTGTACCTGCGATTGTAAAATAAATTTTTTCCACAGTTTTCTCCTCCCTCAACTAACATAATGATAAACTTTTGATACCCTCTCGGCGTTCGATCATTGCAAACAGATTGTCCAACTGTCTTGCATTTCGTTTCTCCGCCCTTCTCTTGGCTGATTGGTAATATGCCTTCTGCCGCTTGGTATTTCTTGGCATCTGACGGTAATCGGCGGGCATATTCTGCTTGAACTTATCATGATTCTTGATGTATTTCAGATATTTCATGATACTTCTCGCCTCTGCCATATCCCCTTGACGGTGAAACGGAGCATTGTCTGCCTCTTCAAGGCTGATACGGCCATTCACGAAATTCCTATGTAATAATATGAATCTCTGGATACTCCTCTTATAAACAATTTTCCAGCATCCCACGTCAGTTCTGACGTAGATTTTTCCATATCTCAAATCCACATCCAAGTTATGCTGTCTAGAAAAAGATTCAATATTTCTCAGCTCCAGATTATATAGAAATTCTGCACCGTCACAACATTTGCATGGATGGTAGCCTTTCCACTCAGCCTCTTCCCAGTTCATTTGTATCATATTTCTCTTGTAAATTTTTCGCGCATATCTGCACTCCGGGCGATGATATACCATACTTGCTGATTCTCGGCTCATCATTCGCATACCCATTTTCTCATTCCTTTCCCTGTTCAATGCGGTAATTTATTTGGTGACATAACAATAGCAAAATATGTGTCCCATAAAACGGATTTTATTCCTTTTTCCGAAAAATTGTATTGACTGGCTTGGTCACCTGTACAAAAATAGGATTTTTGTTTCATCCCTCCTACAAAACACACTGATTTTGTACTGTTATTGCACTATTTTTGTCCGGTCGACACTATTTTTGTACAGGTTCGGCACTATTTTTGTACAGGTTCCGCACTATTTTTGTACAGGCTCGGCATGACTTTTGTACAGGTTCGGTACGTTTTTTGCACAGGTTTGGCACATTTTTTACAGATATTACACGATTTTGCACGGTCAACACGTTTTGGTGCCGTTACTGCACTATTTCTGTACAGGCTTGGCACTATTTTTGTACAGATGCTCCCTCTCTCGCCCATAAAAAGGACTGCGCACACTGCGCAGCCCCAAATCCCCTCATATCCTTCATCCCACCGTCACAGCGCCTTCTTCTTCCACCGTCCCAGCCGATAGAACACAAAAGTAATCAGCGCGCCCAACACCCAGGCGGTCAGCAGAGAAATCCACAGACTCTCATAGCGCCCCTGAGGCAGCTCCGGCGTCTTGGTCAGATATACCAGACCGTATGCCAGCGGAACGCGCACCACCACCGTGGTCATAAGCGATATCCACATGGGCGTCACAGTATCTCCGGCGCCGCGCATGACGCCGGACAGGCTCTGGGTCACAGCCATGGCGATATAACCAATGGCCAGAATTTTCATCATGTTGGCGCTGAGCACAGCCAACTCACGGGTGTTCGTAAATATCCCCATCAGATATGGCCCAAACAGCAGAATCAGGCCCGTGATAGCCGCTGAGGTGCCCACAGCGATCAGCGTTCCCTGCTTAGCCCCCTGTTTCACACGGTCATACTGCTTTGCGCCCACATTCTGTCCCGCGTAGGTGGTCATGGCCGTACCAAAGGAAAAATTCGGCATCATGGCGAACCCGTCCACTCTCATGATAATGACGTTAGCAGCAATAATCATCTCCCCGAAACTGTTGGTCAGGGACTGCACCACCACCATTGCCAGAGAAAAGATTGCCTGGGTAAGCCCGGAAGGCAGACCCAGCCGTATCACGGTCAGGATATTTTTTCCGTCCGGCTTGAGATATTGGGCCTTGAGGTCAAAAAGCTCCGTCATTTTCCGCAATTTCAGCATGCAGAGGACGGCGGATATCAATTGGGCTATGACGGTGGCTAAAGCCACTCCCGCCACCCCCATGTTAAGTCCGGCCACAAACCATATATCCAGTCCAATGTTAAGTACCGTAGCAACCAACAGGTAAATCAGCGCGGACAGAGAATCCCCCAGTCCACGCAGAATGCCGCAGAGAATGTTGTAGTATGCCAAACCCAACACGCCCCACAGCAGAATCAACAGATAGGAGGCACACCAGTCAATGATACTATCGGGAGTCTTCAGCAGTACCAGCAGCGGTCGAATCGCCACAGTGCCTACTATCATCAGCAGGACAGAGGCGGCGGCTGTCAACGTGATGGAGCTGCCGATGGTTTTGGACAGATTTTCCCTGTCATGGGAACCATAATACTGGGACACCATGATGCCCGCTCCCATGGAGATACCAACGAACAACACCAGCAAGAGATTAAAAATGGGGCTGGCGCTGCCCACTGCCGCCAGAGCATTGTCACCCACATATTTTCCCACCACAATGCTGTCCACCGTATTGTACAGCTGCTGGGCCACATTTCCAATCAACATGGGAACCGTAAACGCCACGATTTTTTCCCATGGTTTTCCCTCGGTCATATCCACCTGTCCGAACAGGCGAGTCACTTTTTCTAACATACGCTGTCACCCTTTTCAAAATGTAGTATTTCTATTGTAGTAGCTTTTCCTCAAAAACACAAGCCTTATATACAACTCCCTTTTCGGAAAAGTGTATCCATTGCTTGAGATTTGAAGTACAATGCGTATT
>CAZSGT010000187.1:0-4865 GCA_964606215.1 uncultured Lachnospiraceae bacterium | reverse complement strand
GTGGACTCCATGGGCGTTCCGTATACGGAGTAGCTAATATTCTCTGCTGCCTTCCACTCCTTACATTTATCATTGAGCTTTTGCATGACCGCCAGGGCGAACTTCTGTCCCTCTGGAGAAGTGTGGGTGGTTCCCACCATGCGGACGCACATCTCACAAAGTCCCGCATAGCCCAGAGAAATGGTAGAATATCCGTTATACAAAAGCTTGTCAATCTTTTCTCCCTTTTTCAGTCTGGCAAGGGCGCCATGCTGCCATAGTATGGGAGCCACGTCAGACGTGGTGCCTAACAATCTCTCATGGCGGCACCGCAATGCCCGGTGGCAAAGCTCCAGACGCTCCTCCAAAACATCCCAGAAACGGTCCATGTCTCCCTCGGAGGTACACGCCACATCCACCAGGTTAATCGTAACCACACCCTGGTTAAATCTGCCGTAAAATTTATGAGTCCCGTCCTCATTCCGCTGGGAATCCTCCACTGTTGGAAACGAACGGCATCCCATACAGGGATATACATTCCCCTGTTTCAGCTCCCGCATAATCTTTCCGGAAATATAATCCGGAACCATGCGCTTTGCCGTACATTTTGCCGCCAGTTCCGTCAAATACCAGTACTTGGTGTCTTCCGTAATATTGTCCTCATCCAGCACATAAATCAGTTTGGGGAACGCCGGCGTAATCCAGACGCCCTTTTCATTCTTCACGCCCTGCATGCGCTGAATCAGCACTTCCTCTATAATCATGGCAAGGTCTTGTCTTGTCTGGCCTTCCTCCACCTCATCCAGATACATAAACATGGTGACAAAGGGAGCCTGTCCGTTACAGGTCATCAGTGTAATCAGCTGGTACTGGATGGTCTGAATTCCGCTCTTTACCTCACTGCGCAGCCGGCTCTCTGTAATTTTATCAATAATTTCATCATCCATGGATTCCCCGCATGCCTTGCGCTCCTCCACTACTGCCGCACGGAGCTTCTGACGGCTGATGTCCACGAAAGGCGCCAGATGGGACAGCGTAAAGGACTGCCCGCCATACTGGTTGCTGGCAACCTGGGCAACAATCTGCGTCGTCACATTACAAGCCGTAAAAAAGCTGTGGGGTTTCTCAATCATAGTCTCGCTGATAACCGTACCGTTTTGCAGCATATCTTCCAGATTCACCAAATCGCAGTTGTGCTCTTTCTGCGCAAAATAGTCCGAATCATGAAAATGGATAATGCCTTCCTCATGCGCCTGCACAACATCCTCCGGCAAAAGCATGCGTTTGGTCAAATCCTTGCTGACCTCTCCCGCCATATAATCCCGCTGGGTAGAATTGATAACCGGATTCTTGTTGGAATTTTCCTGGTTAACCTCTTCATTTATATTTTCAATCAACGCAAGAATACCATTATCTATGGTGTTTGACTTACGGGCAAGTTCCCGTTTGTAACGGTAGCGCACATACTTTTGTGCCACCTCGTACCCGCGCATCTCCATGATACCGGTCTCCACCATATCCTGAATATCCTCCACATGAACTGCATGGGACATTTCCATAATCTGTCTCGTCACCGTTTCGGCAATGGCCTGTACCTGGTATTCATTCAATTGATAAATTTTATCAACCTCGTGATTTGCCGCCTTAATCGCATTCACAATCTTCGACAAGTCAAAATCAACCTCTACACCGTTTCTCTTAATTACATTAATCCGCTTATCCTTGCTCATCTTTTACCTCCTCCTTGATACACAAAATATTGATGAAACTCATTCTGTCACATACAATATATAGTGCAAAGTCTATTATATCATATCCCGGTCAAAAGAAAAGAGGTAATTTTATTTTTTTCTATTTTAAATACAATTTCTGGCGGAATTCCATTGTAATACGCACAAAATTCAGGCTGCCACAAACAACTGTTCCCGTCTCTTCCTGCTCAAAACAGGAATCGACAGCAGAACCGCCTTACAAATATTATCCGCAATCATACAGTACCAGACTGCCTGCAAATCCATATTCCAAACCTTCACACACAGCGCAGTAAATACAATCCGGATTCCCCACATGCCGATGCTTTCCACAACAAATGCATATCTGGTCCGCCCCAGTCCGTACAATATCCCTTCCATAACAATCATCAATCCAAAAAATGGTTCTGTGAACGCCACAATCCGAAGCATTGCCGCCCCCAGCTTTGCCACACTCTGACTGCTGGTCATAAGACACATGAGAGGATATGCGGTCAGATACAACAAACCTCCGGTAAAACACATCAGCACCATGGTAAGGCCGATACTAAGGGAACTCACCGTTTCAAACCTGCGCTTATCCTGCTCTCCCAGAGCGATGCCTACCATGGTAGAAGTTGCACTTCGCAGTCCATATCCTGGTATATAAAAAATGGTCTCCGCCGTAACAGCAATAGAATGTGCAGCAAACACCGTGGTTCCCATACTGGACACCAGACCGGCAAATACCACATAGCCAAAACAGGAACTGGCGCCGGTACCCAGCACTGGCAAACCAATGCGCACACATTGTTTCAGCCGTCCCACATCCACTGTAAAATCTTTCCATTTCCAGCAAAATCCCTTTTTCCGTCGAAACATTATATACATCAGTATTCCCGAAAGGGTGTAGGATACTGTGGACGCCACCGCCGCACCCACCACTCCCATATGCAGCAAATAGATAAACACAATATTTAACACCACGTTGAGGGCATTGGCTCCCATGCCGATAAAAAGCGGCGTTCTGGTATCTTTGACCGCACGGATTGCTGCACCGAAAATACTGGTTGCACAGCGAAACAGCCTGGAACAGCTTAAAATCAGAAAATACATGGATGCATTATGGCGAACCGCTGTCTCTGCCCCCATCCATGACGGAATAAAAGGACTCATTACCGCAGAAACCACGGTGAGAACCACTCCACAAACAGCGGTTAAAAACACTGCCAGCTTGGAAATGCTCTCCATCGCCTTCTCATCTTTTCTTCCCACTTCCCTGGATACCATGGCAAGCATAGCCACTGCAGCTGCCTCCGGCACACTGCTAATCAGCCAGTTTACCGTGGTAGTCACACTGACGGCAGCGGTTGCCCGCTCTCCAAGCCTTCCCACCATGGCAGTGTCCACATACTGTAAAAGCGTGGATAAAATCTGCTCGATTACTGTGGGTATGGCAAGAAGAACCATGGAATGAAGAATCTGTTTTTTGTACTGTTTGCCCTCTGCATTTCCCATCGCCTTAATCCCTCTGTCCATAATAAGCATTTTCTCCATGCTTACGGAAAAAATGTTTATCCCTTATACAATCCGGTGCCGGCGTTACAGAAGGCTGCAACACTTCCGTCCGGAATGCCATTTTTGCCACTTCCTCTAAAACCACCGCATTATGTACTGCCTCTGCCGCATTCTTCCCCCAGGTAAAGGGACCATGGCTGGCTAGAAGCACTCCCGGTGTATGCATTGGCTCCAATCCTCTTTTCTCAAAGGTCTCCACTATAACCCTTCCTGTATTGGCCTCATAATCTACGGCTATCTCCTCCGGCGTCAGGCTTCTTGCACAGGGAACCGGCCCGTAAAAATAATCTGCATGGGTGGTACCATACAAGGGAATATCCCGGCATGCCTGGGCCCAGGCAGTGGCCTCTGTAGAATGGGTATGGACAATGCCTCCAATCTCCGGATATCTTTTATATAACATCATATGTGTAGGCGTATCGGAAGAAGGATTGTATTTCCCTTCCAGCTTATTTCCTGCCAAATCCATAACCACCATGTCTTCCGGACACAATGTATCATACTCTACGCCGCTGGGTTTAATGACAAAATATCCCGTCTCCCTGTCAATCCCGCTGACATTGCCCCATGTAAAGGTAACCAGCCCTCTTTTAGGAAGCTCCATGTTTGCAGCATATACCTGCTGTTTTAACTCCTCTAACATATGATTTCCTCCTTATAATTTCTCTACAGCCGCCCGCTCCACATTCAAACCGCTTTTGTATCTTTCCATAAAGGCATGAAAACCAGCTGTCTGTTCCGGCTCCGGCAAAGCTTCACTCCCTGTTTCGCCCAAAAATACTTTTTGTTCCAGATATGCATCCAACGCCTCGCCTGGCGTCCTTCTCCGCACATAAGCCGCCAGCAGTCCAATACCCCATGCGCCACCTTCGCCAGCTGTTTCCATGACAAAGACCGGAGCATTCATCACTGCCGCCATAATACTTTGTCCCACACCTTTTGTGGTAAAAAAGCCGCCATGCCCGTACATTCTATCCACCGCCACATGCTCTTCTTCCAAGATTTCCAAACCAATTTTCAATGTGGCAAGAGCGCTGTACAAATGTGTCCGCATAAAATTTGCAAGGGTAAAGGCAGCGTCTGCCCGACGAATAAACATTGGCCGTCCCTCGTCAAGGGAAGTAATGCTTTCCCCCGAAAAGTAATTATATGATAACAATCCTCCACAGTCACTGTCCCCACGCTGTGCCTCCTGGAACAATCTGGTATACAGTTCTCCCATATCCACCTCTGTTCCCATAAGCTCCATCAACTCTTTAAAAAGATTCGCCCAGGCATTGATATCGGAGGTACAGTTATTGCAATGCACCATTGCCACCGGCTTGCCGCAGGGCGTTGTAACCATATCAATCTCCTTATGGAGGTGCTTCATATTCTCTTCCATGACCACCATGGCAAATACGGAAGTCCCGGCAGACACATTCCCGGTTCGAACCGCTACACTGTTGGTGGCAACCATTCCCGTTCCGGCATCCCCCTCCGGAGGACAAAAAGCAATCCCTGCTTCCAAATCCCCCTCCGGGTCCAGTAACTGCGCACCTTCCCCACTGAGCATTCCTGCCACTTCCCCGGCAGGCA
>CAZSGT010000186.1:0-4897 GCA_964606215.1 uncultured Lachnospiraceae bacterium | reverse complement strand
GCTTTATGCACCACTACGCAGTGCAATAAGTGCAAACGTGTCCTGAATGAAATCTATTTTGTATCACCTATAGAAAAAAATCACCTGCAAATGGATGGTCAGAAAACAGATATTTCCACAAGCACGTTAATCCACCCGTATGCTGCGGTAATCAAATCCCTTGTCCAAATCTTTCTCTATGGTGATGCGTATAGCGTCCGCCGGAAGCAGACCGGATATGTTCTGCGCCCACTCAATCAGGCACACGCCGCCTCCAAAAAAATATTCCTCGTAACCAATCTCTTCCATCTCCTCTTCATCGGCAATGCGGTACACATCAAAATGATAAAAAGGAATCCTGCCCTCCGTATATTCCTGCACGATGGTAAAGGTGGGGCTGTTTATGGCCTCTTCCACGCCAAGCCCTTTGCCAAAGCCCTTGGTAAAGACTGTCTTCCCCACGCCCAAATCACCGTCTAACAGATACATCTGTCCCGGAAGCGCAAGACTTCCCATCTGTCTGCCAAGCTCATATGTATCCTGCTCCCCAAAGCTCTCCATACTGCTGCCCCGCAAGCTGTCATTCCCCGGTGACCTCATTTTCACCTGTCTGCTCCCCAGACGGTCACTCCCCTGTTCCATCACTGTCACCTTCCTGCGCTGCCGACATCTCCTGTCCCATCTCCATCTGCTGGTGAAGTTTTGACACAGCATCCCATGCCGTCTCCTTCTCCTGCTCCGTCATGCGTTTTACCGCCTCCGTATTATTCCGGATAATCGCCTTTAGCGCCTCATACTGACCACCACACTGTGATTCCGGAAAAATAAACGCCCGGACCGGCGACATATAGACATAGATTCGCTTCGCCGTCTGGACTACCTTGCGAATCTCTATCCACATTACCTGCACCTGCTGTTCTCCCTGCCGGATTCGGATTCCGTCGTCATTACAGGTATACTCCAGCGCCGCAGAAATATTTCCATTATTTTTTGCCTGTTTGTGCGCCTTCACATACAACATGGCGGGCTGTAACACGGAATACAGCACCACAATGGCCAGTGCCACAATATGCATCGTATCATATTTACTATAATTTATAATTATCAGCACCAGACAAAACAAGCTGATTGCCACACCAAATAAACCGGAAAAACTGGTATAGGTATGGCGCATCAAAAAACTATACAAATCCTTTGCCTGTAAATTTATCTCGACTTTTACTTCTTTTTCCACGGTATCCTCCATTCTTAACTGATGTTACTTTCCTTTTGCACATAAATCGGTCTGCCCTTCGCCTCTGTGTATACATTTCCTACATACAATCCCACCAGTCCCACGGCAAAGAGATTCAGTCCGCCGAGAAACAGCATGATTACCACCAAAGATGCATATCCCGGCACGTCAACTCCCTCCACCAGCGTCTTGATAATCTTATAAATCATAAAAATCAAAGCCCCTGCCGAGATGCTTCCGCCGATGAGCATCAACGCCTTCAATGGCGCTGTAGAAAATGCAATAATTCCATCTATGGCATACTTAAACAGCTTCCAGAACGACCACTTGGTGGTTCCCAGCGTCCGCTCCCTGTTCTTGTATTCCAGCCACTTATAATCAAAACCTACCCAGGCAAAAATTCCTTTGGAAAAACGTTCCCGCTCAGATACCCGCAGAATGGCTTCCACCATCTGCCTTGTCATCATACGGTAATCTCTGGCACCGTCCATCATCTCCACCTCGGTAAACCGGTTCATAAGAGCATAAAACCGTCTGGCAAACCAGCTTCGGATGGGCGGCTCGCCCTTGCGGTCCATACGTCTGGTTGCACAGCAGTCATATCCTTCCTCCATGGCCGCCACCATCTGGGAAAGCATGTCCGGGTCATCCTGCAAATCCGAATCCATGACCACCACGTAATCTCCGTCTGACTGCTCAAAGCCGGCAAACATCGCCGCCTCTTTTCCAAAGTTGCGGGAGAAAATAATATACTTCACACTGTCGTCCGTATCTGCCAGCCTGCGCATAATCTCCGGCGTCTTGTCCTTACTTCCATCATCCACAAATATAAAATTCCACTCATAGTCCTTGATTTCTTTTACAACGCCGGAAACGACGTCATAAAACACCTGCAGTCCCTCTTCTTCATTAAAGCACGGCACTACAATATCAATTTTTTTCATGGCAACCTCCATTTCTGTATTTGCCACCCCATAGGTCTGTTGTAAGTCTAACATTGTACTTTTTTAATGTCAACGTAGTTTTTCATACACGAAGCAGGCACAAAAATATATTTCATATCTTTTTTCCCACTGCTCCCTACATAATCGCATGTCCCTGCATAAAAAGCATCATATACAGCACCGACAACATGGCAGACAACCCCAGCCAGATTCCTTTTATATAGGTATTTTTTATGTTGGCAAAAATAATATAAATGGTGACGCAGGACAACATATATCTCGGTCCGCTGATCATCCACCCCTGCAGATAGCTGACAAAAATATAGGCGCCGCCAAAGGCAATAAAGGAAACCCGCACCTTCTTTTTCAAACCGTAAAACAACAACAGCATCACTGCAAAATACAACAGCAGCTGCACCCAGTAAATAACCAGACCCAGGCCAAAATACTCCTTTCCCATATCAAAATGCTGCGCCAGATTCACTGAAATCCACTTGGATGTGTTATACCATGGCTCTGCCGCCTGGTGTTTCACAAAAGCAAACCAGTCTCCCTGCACAATCTGATTGATGAAAAAGTAAACCAGCGTCCCCAGAGGAATTCCAAGTCCCATCACTCCCTGCCACAAAAACCGTTTCTGTTTCCGGCACTGCACCAGCCATTGGTACACAAAAGGCACCAGAAGAACAATGCCCTGGGTTCTGGTCAATGCCGCCAGAAATCCTGCCACTGCTGCCGCCACATAGGATTCCTTCTGAATGTAATACAGGCACATGAGCACCAGCATAATAAACAGGCTCTCTGTAAACATACCGATTAAGAACATGCCGAAGGGATACAGCGCATAGGCAAACACACCGTCCCATCCCTTTTCTCTTCCATATTCCCTGGAAATAATTTTGTAGAGGTAACAGCCGGAAACCGCCAGACACACATTGGAAACCAGTACGCCCGCCACAAAATAATTACGCACCACCGTCTGTACAATGCGGACCAAAAGGGGATACAGGGGATAAAATACAATATATTTTGCATTTTCCCCGGTAGAAGCATACCCATGCTTTGCAATTTCTATATAGTGAGGCGTATCTCCTGCCTGCACAAACTGGTTATAAAAAAAATCCCACAAACTGTCTGCCCCGCCGCCCTTCTGTTTTATCAGCAGATAGCTCAAAACCAGAAACAGCCAGTGTATTCCCACCGTAAACAAACTGATTTTTCCATATAACAGACGTTTTTCTTTCTTCTTATCCATTATCAGCCTCCATGCTGCATACTCTGTATGCGTTTTGCTCTATTTCACATCGATTCATTATCCTAACGGACGCACATAAGAAATCCGTTTCCCACTGCCAGCATAATCCACAAAAATGTCATGCGGTTTCCATGGCGTTCTAAACCTTCGGACTCCAGCGGAATATAGAGATAGGGAGCCAGTAAAAGCAACGACTCATATCCTGTCTGTCTCTTCAATGCCAACTGCAAAAGAAAAGATACCGCTAACAGTATAGTATATACAGTCAAACACCGGGTTCCTGAAGGGCGTTCCTTTTCCAGAAATGCCCACCAGATAAAATATCCTACAGAAATCACTCCGAACAGGGAGGTTCCCATTGCCAGCAGCGCAAACACTGCCGCAGGAACCAGCTTCTTTTTCCGGAGCAGTACCAGTTCCCACAGGCTGAGACAAAGCCACAGCGTAACCTTTGTCGGCAAAAACAGATAAAAGCTTCCAGGAAACAGCAGTACTGCCATGATACACCAGCTTAGTTTCCTCTTACTATAATGCTTATACATTAGTAAATACAAACACCATGTAATACAAATTCCACAGAACATACTGATATAAAATGCAACAGTGGTATTTTCACCAAAAAGTATTTTTCCAAGAAATTTATTTAATAGTGGATAGAGACTATTTTTTGCCCCGCTTCCTATGACAGACTGGATACCGGCGTCCTGCCAGATGGTTTCCACGGCAAAAAGATTTGTCTGTTCCACCGCAAGATTATATACCAGCGCACCACAGGCAAACTGACAAAGCCCCACTGCCAAAGCCAGAGTACCCAGGCCATAAAACCTGCGCAGCGTGGTGCGGTATGCAATCCATCCCATATCTGCTGCAAACTGGCACGCCAAAACAACAATAAGTACCAGCATCATAAAACCACCAATCTGTCCCAATACCTGATTCAAACAATCTCCTGCCTTTCTATCTATATACCCAGACGGCGGCTTTCCTGTGCAGCGCCATCCGATTTGCTGATTCAAACAACACCCACACGCCATACCGGCTGAAATAAAATTACATATTATAGTATATGACAGGAAACATATACTTGTCAAAACCTTCCTGTGGAAGATACATTTATGTGATTTTTGCCGCTACACTTTTATGTTGATTCTTTTGCGTATAATTCGTATAATATGGATAGTTTGTATATTATTACAGCACAGAACGGAGGATTTTGTATGAGTGGAACAGCGGCAGGCAATTGCATTGCCCTTATATTTTATTGTATTTTTCAGGCTGGGGGGATTTTTCTGTATCGGACAAGTATTCATCTTCAATAGACCAGGCTGTCTCTCTTCTTTTGTAAAGTAAAGCGCCTGGCGGAAGGCTCGCTTGAGCAAACGAAGAGCCCGATGCTGTATTCCCCAGCGGAAAAACTGGCAATAGATTCCTCTCGCAAAAATACAAAAAATCCATTCTGCATAGAATATCCCAAAATTCATAAGG
>CAZSGT010000185.1:0-4910 GCA_964606215.1 uncultured Lachnospiraceae bacterium | reverse complement strand
GTTCCTCCGCAATCCCCACATCAAAGAATCGGTCCGGATAGAGCTTGGCAAAGCTGTCCATACCGGTTCCCTCCGGCATGGCTGCCGAAACCGCCACAATACTTTCATCGACCGCCCCCAGCTCTGTGATGGTATGTTTAAATACTTCCGTGTAGGTCTCTCTGGCATCCGGGTTTCGTTTCTGTCCGGTTTTAATATAAAAGGGCTCCACACCATGGAATTTGGAAGGATTCTGCTCTGCCAGCCGGTACCCCTTTCCTTTCCTGGTATTGATATGGATAATTACCGCTTTTTTTACGGTTTTTGCCCGGTTTATAATCTCCACCATCTGCCGGATATCATGTCCATTTATGGGGCCTAAGTATGTAAGTCCCATCTCTTCAAACAACATTCCCGGCACAAATATGCTCTTAATCGTGTCCTTGGCACCGCCAATGGTCTTTACAAGCTGGTTACCCAATTTCGGCATGCGCATTAACGCCTGCTTCACATCATCCTTCAAATCCAGATATTTGCTGTTGGTACGGATGCCGTTTAGATAATTTGCCATACCTCCCACATTTTCGGAGATAGACATATTATTGTCATTCAGAATAATAATCAGATTGGAATCCATATGGGCGGCATTGTTCAGCGCCTCATATGCCATACCGCCGGACAGCGCCCCGTCCCCAATCACTGCCACAATCGTGTTGTTTTTTCCCTGCAAATCTCTTGCCTTTGCCATACCCATGGCAACAGAAACCGAGGTAGAACTGTGTCCGGTGTCAAAGGCGTCACACAGGCTTTCCCCCCGTTTTGGAAATCCGCTTAACCCCTCGTACTGACGCAGCGTCTGAAATCCCTCTTTTCGCCCGGTAAGGATTTTGTGGGTATATGCCTGATGCCCCACGTCAAATACTATTTTATCCTCCGGCAAATCCAGGCACAGATGAAGCGCCATGGTAAGCTCTACCACACCCAGGTTGGAGGCAAGATGCCCCCCGGTCCTGCTGATATTTTGTACCAGAAACTTACGAATCTGCCTGGCTAACAAAGGGTACTCCTCCGGTGTAAAATTCTTGATATCTCCCGGCTTTTCAATCCTGTTTAACAGTTCTTCCACGCTGCTCACCTCTTTTCTAGTTTCTGCGGTTTACAAGCATATATATCAATTCCCGCAAAAATGTATCATCGCCGCCGAGACTTTCTAAAATCTCCACCGCTTCCTCCGAATACTTCTGTACATATTCTTTTGCCTTATCTACCCCATACAAGGTCACATATGTGGTCTTGTTGTTCTTTTCATCGCTTCCTATGGGCTTTCCAAGCTCCTGCTCCGTGCTGGTCACATCCAGAATATCATCCTGTATCTGAAATGCCATGCCCACACAGGTGCCAATGCGCTCCACCCTGGCCACAATCTCGTCCTCCGCCCCGGCAAGCACTGCACCAATCATCATGGACGACTCCAACAGCGCAGAGGTTTTCAGACGGTAAATAAAATTCAAGGTTTCCATATCTAAGGGCTGACCGGTGCGCTCCACATCCACCACCTGACCTCCAAGCATTCCCCGGCTTCCCGCCTTATCTGCCAGAATCCGCACAGCTCGTCCCACCCGTTCCGGCGCAATCTTATAATCCAGCGCAGTCAGCGCCACGCTGAAAGCATCATTTAACAATGCATCCCCGGTGAGAATCCCCATGGCATGTCCATATACTACATGTGTAGTCTTACGTCCCCTCCGGTACTCGTCGTCATCCATGGCCGGCAAATCATCATGCACTAAGGAATAGGTGTGTATCATTTCCTGTGCCGCCAAAAACGGCTCCACCACCTGGGTATCCTCCCCGCCAAAAAAACGGAACATCTCCAGCATAAATACAGGGCGCAGTCTTTTTCCCCCTGCCATCAGACTATATTCCATGGCGTCAAACACCGTTTTTTGTAACCCCGAAACCGGAGGCAAAAAACGCTTCAAAACTTTTTCTATATAAACAATATCTTCTTCTAACTTTTTCATGTCCGCCTCATTTCTCTACATCCGATACTCTGGTAACATTGTCTCTTTTTTCTATATCCGATATTCTGCTTACGGCGCCTCATTTTTCTTCGCTGACGTCGATAAGCTTCTTTTCGACTTTATCAATGGCGTCGTTACAGTTTTTAATCAGCTTCATTCCCTCCGTGTACTGTTTAAACGAATCTTCCAAAGACAATTCTCCCCCCTGCAGACTGGCGATAATCTCCTCTACCTGTGCAAAATTCTCCTCCAGCGATACCTTCTTTGCCGCCATATCATTCCTTCCTTTCCGTATGTTCTACTCTTGCGTCCGCGTACCCGTCGGCAAAATCAATGCGCAGGGCGTCTCCCGGCTGCAACTGGTCCACACTTGCAATATGCCCTCTTTCACCGGAAACATACGCATATCCGGTCTGTAGTCTCGCCAGGGGTGAAAGTCCGTGGAGCTGTTCCACATAAATTGCCAGCCGGTGCTTTCTGTCCTCCAGAATCTTTTGCATTTCCTGCTCTAAACGCAGTGCCAGTTCCGCCCCATATTGCCGTTTTTGTAAAAGAATGTTTTCGGGACTGACATTTTTCAGTGAAAGCGCAAAGTGCTTCACCCGCTCTCTTTCCCTTGCAATCCTTTGTTTGATTCCCTGCTCCAACTGCCACTGCATGTCCTCCAAGGCCTCATGAAATGCCATATAGGGAAAGACTGACAGCTCTGCCGCCGCAGAAGGCGTTGGCGCCCGCAAATCTGCCACATAGTCTGCAATGGTGGTGTCCGTCTCATGCCCCACCCCGGAGATAACCGGCGTTTTACAGTCATAGATGGCCCTCGCCACCATCTCCTCGTTAAACGCCCACAAATCCTCTATAGAACCACCGCCACGGACCACTAAAATCACATCCAGCCCCTGGGTATCCAGATACTGGATTCCTGCGACGATGGACTCTTTTGCCCCGTCCCCCTGTACCCTTGCGGGATACAGATACAGCTGCACATAGGGATTGCGCCTGGCCGCAATATTACACACGTCCTGAATTGCCGCCCCGGTGCTTGCCGTCACCACGCCAATCCGGGTGGCAAACTGGGGAATAGGTTTTTTGTGTGTTTCATCAAAAAGCCCCTCTGCGTGGAGGTGCTTTTTCAAACGCTCAAATTGTTCATATAGTGCGCCAGCCCCGTCTAAAAGAATCTCCCTGGCATAAAACTGGTACTTACCGTCTCTCTCATAGACGCTGACGCTGCCAAGGGCAATAACACTCTGCCCCTCCTCCATGCGGAAAGCAAGCCCTTTTCGCTGACCGGCAAACATCACGCACGCCATCTGGCTGGAAGCATCCTTTAACGTGAAATAAATATGTCCGGAGGAATGGTATTTGCAGTTGGAGACTTCTCCTTTCATGTAGAAATCCCGCAATGCATATTCTCTCACAAACATATTTTTAATGTACTGGTTCACTTGGGATACGGAGCTTACCTGTGCAGTCCGTTCTCTCATAGGCATCCGCTCCTTTATCTGGTACATTTTGCCAGAACACCGTTGATAAAAGCAGGAGATTTCTCCCCGCCAAATTTCCTGCCCAGCTCTACTGCCTCGTTGATGGATATCCCGGTGGGAATCTCCTCATCAAACAAAATCTCATACAGAGCCAGGCGGATAATGGTTAAATCGGCTTTGGCAAAACGTTTTAACTTCCACCCTTCTGCTTTTTCTTCAATGATTTCATCAATCTCCGGAATTTTCTCGAAAATCGCTTCCATCCGCTTTTCCAGCGCTTCTTTTTTGGGCGCAGAAACACCCTGTGTATCCTGAAGATAGAGCTGTACCTGTTCCGGCAGCTCCCCCTCCTGGTAAAATTCTTTACGAAAGAGCATCAGAAACAGATGCTCTCTTCTTTCTCTTTTTGTCATATTCTTTCCTCGTCCACGGTCTTATTTATAGGCAGAAACACCGGCAATGCGGATATTCACACGAATCACCTGCAAGCCCGTCATTGTCTCTATAGCCTGTGTCACCTTATCCTGCACCTTCTTTGCAGTATCCGGAATGCTATAGCCGTACTCTGCGATTAATGCCATATCCACACATACCGCATTTCCCTCCATAACGACCTTCACACCCTTGGAAAGATTTTTCACTCCAAATTTGCCAACCAGCTCGTTTGTGATATTGCCCGCCATGGCATATACACCCTTCGTCTCTGTTGCCGCAATCGCCGCAATCACTGCGACTACGTCATCTGCAATGCGCACTTCACCAATCTTATTCGTATTTACCTGTTCATTTGACATGACATTACCTCCTACGTTCATATAATCCATTATACCAGAAGTAATGGGTTTTGCAATTAGTTTTCTTCACGGATTCCTACCGGTGTTATCACAATGTTTTCCGGTGCAATATCTGCACTGCGTTTAATCACATCCTCAATCTGGGCAATCTGTTGTTCTGTCAAATCGTTGGCCCCCACTATGACTTCCGCTTTTCCGTCTGAAATCGTGACAATCACATTGTCAAATCCCTTTGCTCCCAGTACGGTCTCAATATTGTTTTCTTTTTCTGCCTCTTCGGTGAGCTTTACCACACTGTTTACCGCTTTCTTTTTTTCTTTTGTGATAAGCTTTTCATTATTCACAATCGCCATAAGGGTTTCCTTATTCTGGGCTCTGGTCTGCTCCCTGCTAATCTTTGCGGCAGAAAAATATCCGGCGTTCATGCTGCTGACCAATACTGCTGCCCCAGGATTGTCTTTATCTGCTGTCTTATT
Source organism: uncultured Lachnospiraceae bacterium (assembly GCA_964606215.1). GTDB lineage: Bacteria > Bacillota > Clostridia > Lachnospirales > Lachnospiraceae > CAZSGT01. Next base: position 150 of record CAZSGT010000185.1, on the reverse strand, counting down.
ATCTCCCTTATCATCCCCATCTGATGCATCCTCTGCATCTTTTTTTGCATCTTTCTCTTTTGTTTCATCGGTTCCGTCCTGGACCGCCTCACCGGAATCCGCCACAGACAGTGCATCTTCCCCCATATCCTCCGCGGAAATATCTGACAC
>CAZSGT010000184.1:0-4912 GCA_964606215.1 uncultured Lachnospiraceae bacterium | reverse complement strand
CCGCCGCAACGAATCCCCAGGTGAAGAAAATCACCTTCTGTCCAATTTTCCAGCACCAAGCGAACGCGTTCGACAGCTCCGCAAAAAACACGTCGGCTGCCGGGAGCCCGATACATACTGCCAGCACTGCGAACACCGCCAGCCAGCGCCGGTACTCCTTCGGCTGGGCCAGCTGCCGCGCCACGGTCCGGGGCGTGCCCAAGTCCCGCCGCAGTTCCTCTTCCGACCGGCCTTCCACAATTGCCTGATAGTCCTACAGCACCTCCTGGGCCTCCGCCGTCTGAAACATGGCATCCACCACCTCTTTGTCACAGGATTTATCCACCATGCGGTCCACAGAGTCCATGAAAATCTCGTAGGCCGCTTTAATAATAAACAATGCGATGACTACACTTGCCACGCTGTCCAGCACCGGATACCCCATTCTGGCTCCGGCAATGCCAAACAGCGCCCCCACAGAAGACAACGCGTCTGAACGGTGGTGCCATGCATCCGCTAAAAGCGCACCGGAATGAATCTTATCTGCCGCCCGCTTTGTATACCAAAACATCCATTCTTTTATAACAATGGAAAGCAGCGCCGCCACCAGCGCCATCACTCCCGGTATCTGTAAATTCTTGTAATTGCCAGCGGCAATGGTACGCAGACCCTGCAGTCCGATTCCTGCTCCCGTGAGAAACAGTATCACTGCCAGAAGGATTGCCGCCACGTCCTCCAGGCGCTCATGCCCATACTGATGGTCCGCATCTGACTTTTTCCCACCCAGCTTCACTCCTACAATCACTATCAAGGTACTGAAAACATCGGAAGCAGAGTGTACTGCATCTGATATCATGGCACCGGAATGTGCCAGAATGCCAGCCAGAAGTTTTCCCAATGACAGTACCATATTCACAATTATACTGTACGCAGACACCCGCATGGCAACTTTTTCCACATCATTTTTATTTAATTCTTCCAGTTGTATCGCCCCCATATCAACAGAGCAGCGCCAAAAGGAACACATTCGCAAAATAACAGTTCTAGAAACGGGTTCAAATTGGCGCTGTCAAGCTAAAGTATTGAAAATAATATATGCAATATACGGACGGTTTGTCAATGATAACTTTCGTTAGGCTTTCTGAATAATGCCGATACCAATGGGATAAGGACCGGTATGAACACTGATGGTGGCACCAATCTGATGTGTCTGCACCACAGGTTCCTCATCCGGAAATGCCTGTTTTAATGATTCTACCAGCTGCTGCCGGAAGGTTTCCCCCTCTTCAATATCGTATCCATATCCAATAGCAAAGGAACAATCTTTCGTGGTGTACCCCTGCTCCTTCATATACTGAACACACTGTGCAATAACTTTTTCCTTGGACTTATCTCTTCTGCGTGACAAACCATTGGGGAAAATCTCTCCCTCTTTTAACAGAATCAACGGCTTAATTCCAAGTTTGCCGGCAGCCACTCCTGCCAGCTTTCCCACTCTGCCGCCATGAATCAGATAATCCATACTGCCCACCGTAAAAAAGATACGGCCTGTAGATTTAATCTCTTCCACTCTGGCAAGAGTCTCTTCAAAGCTCTTCCCTTCCCGCTGCAGCCTGGCTGCTTCCTGTACAAGCAGTCCCTGTAAAACGGTGTTCACCGTGGCATCCACCACTTCAATCTTCACGTCGGGATAGTCCTCCAAAACCAGCTCCTTTGCATTCATGGCAGAATTGTAGGAACCGCTGAATTTTGTGGTTATACAAATACAGAGAATATCCTTGCCCTCCTTTGCCAGCGGCTCAAAGACATTGACATAATCCTGTACACATGGCAGGGAAGACTTGGGAAACTGGTCGGGATGATCCACCATGAACTGGTAAAATTCCCGAATGGGCATCTCCTCAATCTCTTTTTTATAGGTTTCCCCATCTATCGATACATAAAAAGGAACCACTAATAAATTCTGTTCCTGTACAATTTCCGCCCCTAAATCACAAGAGCCATCTGTAATAATCTGAAACATATCCGCAACCACTCCGTTCGTTTTCTTTTCTTTATTATAAAGAGAATAACACTCTTCTTTGCGTCTGTCAATACTATTCTATGTAGTTTTTCAAACTACATAGAATAGCGCGAAAAGGATTTTACTCTCTAAGAATATCTCCATATTTCTGAAAAATATTTTCTTTCTTGTTACTTTCTCTTGTGAAATACGAAAAATATGTGTATACTATCATTGCAGTTGTCGATTATACCCATGACTTCTACTGGATATGATACCGAAGTATGTATTATATACACGCCACTACATGATGCTGGCTGCATATAATACATATTAAATGTAGATACATATATAAATTTTAGAAAGGTTCGGTTACTTCCATGATAAACCAGCTATACGATGCGATATGCCGCGGCATAGATATACGTCAAAATCTTAGCGAGCTTCGCAGTGAATGTAAAGACGAAAAGAACAGGGAACAGGTTTGTGGATTTCTTGCTGAGAATGACGCCATACTATACACACTCCTTACAAACCCCGACGCAAAAGTCCGGAAAAACACTGCCCTTCTCATAGGCGATTTGCATTATAGCGCCATGACAGCTTCCTTGTTTGAGACATATGAAAAAGAAAAGACCCATTTTATAAAAAGTACATATCTCTCTGTACTTTCCAAATTTGACTATACACCATATATTGAAAGCCTGCAAAAACATTTGGAGGCTTTGAAAGAAACCCCGAAAACATCTGAAAATGCCAAACACCTCCGGGAGGAGCAGCACATTTTAATGCGGATGATTCACTCTGCCGGCATGCAGAAACATGATTTTTCAGGTTTCCAGGGACCTGTAGACTGCATTTTAATGACAAATCCACTACATAAAGATGTTACTAAAAATCAGATTAAAGAAGGAAAGTTTCTCCCCTACGGTGCCGGTGTGCGCGTAGTTACTTCCGAATTTGGACAGCTGCTTCCAATTCGGACCTACAAGGAAATTCTCTTTGTCCGGTCAGACATGATGATTTGCCCTATGGAACCAGACGCCGCAGCAAAAATTATTGCCCAGTCCGACTTGATGGCATGGCTGGAAAGCTGCCATACCCCCAGGACCGACGCCCCGTTTTTCTTCCGGGTGGAATTGAAAAGTACGCTGCCGCTTTCCAAGCGTTCGGAATTTTGCAAGGAGTTTTCCATGGCATTGGAAGAATACAGTCAGGGAAGCCTGATTAATTCCACATCAGACTATGAGATAGAAATTCGTTTTATCACCACGAAATCCGGCACGTTAAATACCCTGATAAAGCTGCATACCATACCGGAAGAACGTTTTTCATACCGCAAAAATACCGTAGCGGCAAGTATCCATCCAGTGGACGCCGCACTGATTGTAGAGCTGGCAAAAGAATATATGGTAAAAGATGCCCAGGTTTTAGACCCTTTCTGTGGCGTAGGCACCATGTTAATTGAACGCCAGAAAGTGGTAAAGGCAAACACCTCCTACGGCATTGACATTTTCAAGACCGCCATAGAGGGCGCAAAGAAAAACACCGATGCCGCCGGACAGATTATCCACTATATTGGCAAGGATTTTTTCCAGTTTACCCATACCTATCTGTTTGACGAAATTTTTACCAATATGCCTTTTAGCTTAAAGAAAGAAGAACAGGAAAATATTGCGGTTCTTTATGAACAGTTTTTTGCAAAAATAAAGCAGCATCTGACCAACCAGGGAACGCTGATTTTATATTCCCACAATTTTCCTCTGATTCGGAAATTTGCTGAAAAATACCAGTACCGGATTGTGACGGATTTTGCAGTAAAGCCAAAGGAAAATACACACCTGGTTATCTTGAAAGTACGATAATACAGGAACTATGTCAAATACTTTTCCGCCATTTTTTCGTGCATACTGGCAATTTCTTCCCGAAACTCCCTGGCAGACAGAAGGCCGCAGCCCTGTCCCCGTATAATAATCTGCTCCAATCCATCGGAGGTTGCCACTGTAACATGCTCCCGCTCCCCATGTTTTGCTGCAAACTTTTCGATGAACTGATCTGCTGTTTCCGCTTCTTTGGTGAATACCACATGGATGTTGTGGTAGTCGGTGACCTCAGTCTGGTGTCCCTTTACCCGGTATGCATCAAAGACCACAATCAGATATACTCCTGTGCTTCCCTGATAATCACAAAGGATATCCAGCAGTTTTCCTCTGGCTCCGTCCAGATTTTCTTTTGCAATTTCTGCTAAATCTTCCCATGCAAAAATAATGTTATAACCGTCCACCAGCAAATATCTTTCCCCATCCTTTTTCTTCACCGTCTTTCCCGGTTTTGCCGTCCCCACCGGTGCCTGTACTTTCCGGCTGTGCTTCCATTTTCGTTTTACAGATGTTCCGGTGCGGTTTGCATAAAAGGTTCTGTCCAGAATTGCATCGATTTCCTCCGTACCGATACTCTCCCACTGTGCCTGTCTGGATGCGCTTGGCGACAAATTCTCGGGTTCTTTCCGGGGCTGCAGTACGCTCTCCACATGCATATAGTCCCTGACTTCATCCCAGGGCACCTGAAATCCTGCCCCATGGGCACAAAACACCGAGCCTGTGGGATTACGGAAATCATTTTCCGGCTCGTAGGCTCTCTGGGCAATGACTTCCTCCGGATTGTGGCAGGGTCCGTATCCTGCCGGCTCACAAAACATGGAGCCAAGTCCCTGAGTATAGGAGACCACATCTTTTGGATATCCCCGGACAGTGGAACCTGGCACGCACCCAGTCAGCCCCGCCTGTTCCCCGTGTATCTCCGGGGCATCTATTTTTCCCTGCATCCGCTCCATATCTGTCATCGCCCGTCCCACCATATCCCTGGGAATATCCAGGGGGAGGCTTACGACCATTACGTTGCTCCCAACCCCATTGCCACACCCTCGCGTAA
>CAZSGT010000183.1:0-4933 GCA_964606215.1 uncultured Lachnospiraceae bacterium | reverse complement strand
GTTTAATTAAAATATAAACAATCAAAATATTGCAAATTTGCATTCACATGACCCCTATTAGACAGGGAGGGGCAATTTCTGCGTTTTCTACGGAGTATTATTGTATTACAAGAAAAAAACAAATAATTAGTCATTCACCAAGCTAATATGCCTTAAACGTTCGGAACATACACGGATCCAAACGGTAAATATCCAAACCTATCAACTCCATCTGGTTAGCAAGATGTAAATAATTCTTTGTCACCGTATAATCTTCATGTCCCATCAGAACCCGAAGCGATTCCAGGTTGCCGCCACCCAGGATGTAACTGGTAGCAAAGGTATGCCGGAGCAAGTGGGGATGAACACTATGCAGCGGGTCATATTTCTTTAAACGCCGGAATACTTCATATACTGCACGCTTTGTTATAGGCGAACCGTCGGAACAGAGAAAGACGCTGCCAGCAGAACGCCCATCCAAATAATGAACCAAAGCAATAAACAAAGCAGGTGGAACAGGCAAAAACCGACTTTTATTATTTTTCGAATCAATCACAGCAAGATAGTCTTCTGCCGGATGCAGAGCTTCACAGGTCAGATTGACTACTTCTGAAAGCCGAAGACCACAGTCAAGCATTAAATGAAACATACAGAGATTACGCAGCGAAAAAGGACTATGTCCCATGGATGTTTCAATGACTGCATAACGTTCCATGGTTAGAGGGATCACCGGCGCAGGATCAGGTTTTGGCAATTTAAGATGCAGCACAACATCTTCTAGGATATAACCTTCATTGTAACACCAGTGAAAGAACACCCGGACAGCACGAATATACGTACGTATAGAGGTATTCTTGATATTCCGGGAACGCAAAAAAGACACGTATTAAATGATACGCTTCTTGGTAAACCATTCCATAGAAACATCCAGAGAGCCAGCAACCGGAACAAACCAGCTTTCAAAGATAGCAAGGTCTGTCTGGTAGTATGTATACGTGTCTTTTGCTGCATAGGATTTAATATAATTCATAAATTCTTGTTTTACATAACTATATTTCATTGTTTCCATTCTCCTACAAGTTACTGGTAAAAAGTACGTATCACAGGTTAAACAAGGCGGACTGGCAGTCTGCAGACCACCAGTCCACCAAAAAAACTATTCTGTTCCGGCGTCTGTTCTGTCAAGAGCAAGACAAGTGGCTGCGCCACTCTTGACATCACTACGCCTACCTTTTTTACAAACATCGGTGCCATCCCAATAACAATCTTCGCAGCCTTTGTAATAATGGCAGTCATTGCAGTCTTTGACTACATCCATGCATCTTTCCTCGTATTCCTCAGCATTTGCAACAGGGCAAGAACCGTCAACGCACGATACGCCTACATAATCTTTACATCGTTTTACCATATTGTATCTCCTCAAACTGTCTCTTCAATGACTTTATATACAAGAATAAACAACATTACCATACCAACACAGGACAAAAATTCACTACCATTTAAAAATGTAAATACTGGGAAAAACATAAAAAACAGTAATACAATTACAACAAAACAAGATGCTAAAAATGCTTCTAAACGATCCCCCATATTATTTCTGAGCATCATTATAAAGATAATCACCACACCCAAAATAAAAATAATCACCGCACCCAAAACCAGATCTTCCACAAAATCACCTCCAACATTTCCTGGCATCCGGCAGCCACTCCCGGAAGAACCAATGCGCAAATGCCGGGAGGCAGGCAAGCAGATACAAAAGAAATATATTGATAAAGTTGTCTTCCAGGAAGTAGTAAACAGTAACGCTAGTAGCATAAAGTAGATCAATCAACATCTTTTAAATCACATTCTTTTCTACGATTTATATATTCCTTAATCTTTGGTTCAATGATAGAACCTATAAACTGACAAATTTCAATAACTGTTAATGTACCAAATACACCCAAAAGAATACCTCCATAAAATTGTATATCAAACAATGTTTGGAATAACTCAAACATAGATTTTATTAGTTCTGTCTGTTCATCTATTGTCATCTTTTCACCTCCTTTACATCACCAGTGCCGCCGAACTCTTCATACGTGTTATACATATCCCGCCACTTTTTCCGGCAAAGATACCACTTTTGCCCCAGGTGCATCTTACGCATGGAATAGTAACGAATCTCACACTGGTGCAGCTTATACAGCGTCAGAGCACCAAGAACCAGACCAAAACCACCCAGGTTAGATACTTTCCGGCATGTATAGCATTCCTCCAGGAACGCACGCACTTTCTTATCAAGCAGCTTGTCATTCTGGCATATCAATATGATATCAACGTTACGCATGTGGCGATGCTGAGAAAAAAACTCGTTCCACTGCCTGCGCCCCGGACGGTTCCAGTCCCGACTGTCAAACAACATCTGGCATTCGTCTACATACACAGTAATGCGCTTATTCGTATCTTTACGAATTTCCCGGATTTCATTAATAAGATCTGATGGGTAATCCCACCAAGAATCATACGGGTGATAGATTTGCCGGGATTTAAATTTATCCTTTACGTTTACCGAAAAATTAGTGATTACATACTCTTTATGTTTCAGATTCAAATGAATCATCCTCACCGCCATCAGAGACTTTCCCGACCCCGGAACCCCGGTCAATAGATGTATTGACATCTTTACTACCTCCTTTCTGTCTTACTGCAATGTAAATCAAAAAAAGCATTACTATAGTCAAAAGATTATCTGTCATCCTTACCACCTTTCTTTCTATCAATTATTCAAATTCCATGGTTATCCCCCAAACTTAATCAACGAAGACTTCACCGCATCATACATGCCCGTAAACAAATCAAATAAAGCCACTATCCATTTATAAGCAAGCTTGCCGATGCAGAGCATTAAAGCCGCACCAACACATGTTGATATAAGCTTAAAACATTCAAACAAGGTTTCAACAGGAAGATAATAAGCTACGAAAGACATACATACCGCTACAACGTTCCCGCCTTCCTGGACGCCATCTGCCCAAAACAGGTGCACGAGATGAAGCACACCTTCCCGCATGGTATCCTCCGGCAAAAAATCCAACAGCCAGGCTATTACTTTAAAGATTAAAGCCATATCATACCCCCCTTAATCAGATAAGAAATTCGCCGTTTTCTGGATAATTCCAAACAGAAAAAGCCCAGTCCCGGTATACAACAGCAGCTTAAAAAGATTATGTACAAGATTATGTATCAAAACATCATTCTTAAATATATCAAATTCCATTTTTAATTCTTGGCCACCAATCATTTCCGGTGTATCTTCAAACACATCCGATATGCCTAAATGAGTAAGCGGAATGGTAAAGTGCAGCTTATCCGCATTATAGTTATCACTAACGAACACACCGCTTATGTTCGGAAGATAGGTAAAAAATGAAAAAGGAACTTTTCGAAAAGCAACCGCACTTAATTTTTCCAACTCAGAGCTGCCAAAAAGAAAATCTAAAACAGTATCTAACGGACCTTTGGAAGAATCCGTTTTTTCTCCAGTCTCCGCATCATATTTTTTATCCAGGTTATCATCCAGACTATCACCATCCCCGACCGTAGAGCTTGCCCCAGTTCGCTGCATAACACCATTATTCATGGGAAAGGAACAATAAAACCCACGCCCGGTAGAGCGTTTTGGCGTATTCTGATTGTCAAAATACAATGCCGGAATGGCAGCATAATCTACATCACTTGTCCAGGGTATAATAAACTGCGGCTGGTATTGGAAAGAAAACAAGTCGCTCCAGACAGTATCCTTTTTAACATAACAGCCAAAAGCATTGTCTGAATCCTCCCGGACTTTTAAATCCTGTGTGTACAACAAATCAGAAAGTGCATCCCAGTCCCAGGACTGCGTTTCCGAATCATAAAAATAAAAGAGATACCGGGCGGATACATAAGCATCATCCCCGGAATAATCATCATCTTTTACCCAGAGAAGCACAAATATACCATCTTTTTCTACTTCATTCTTGATAGATGTACCATATAACTTCATTAGATATGTCCCAGCATATACTGAAGAAGAACGTGCTTTATACTCTGTCCCTTCTGCATCACAGGTATGTGTTGTCACGCTGACCGGGAAAGTATATGTTTTTGGTTTAGAAAAATTCTCCGTTTCAACCTGAGGAACAACCAGAAAATGAATCTTTTCCAATCTCATCAAATCCGTATTAAAATGTTCTGACCATACAAACTCTATCATCATGTCTGTTTTATATTTTACTGTTTTAATCAAATGCAGGTCATACTGATCATATCCGGCATACAGGGTAAGCGTCACATCCGAACCGACAGCGTTATCTGACAGAATTGGACGAATGGAAAAGTGGGATAATTCCAGCGAATCCTGAAAAACCAAAAGCTTGTCTACAGATACCGAAACGTCACAGGTAACCTGGTTCAAGGCAGTAAGAGAATAACTATTGGCTGGATCATGGTCTACAAATATGGAAGAATCATAACCAAAATCCGACCCGCCACCGCCAGAAATGCCGCCGAACTCTTCCCCGCCGCCACTGGAATGTGCAGCAGCGTAAACACTGGTATCAAACAGCAGCCGCACTATTATAAATAAAATCAATAAAAATTTTCGCATTTAAACCCCCTTTTAAGTGGAAAAAGCTGCCGAACGTGTATCCGAAGTCACACGTGTCGTCAGCTTTTCCCCCTTTCAATGCGTTTTAAATGTACTACTAGTTAGACTGCGCCAGTCTGCCGAAGAACTTCAACGCAATCGTAATACCCAGAACGCCGCCAAAGATTACAAGCGCATACGGGATTACATCACCAATGGTACTCATTACAGAAGTACCAACGCCAGCACATGCGTCCTTAATTGCCGCCTGAACATCTGTCGGCAGCGTATAGCTGATTGACAATAACGGCAGAGAGCTGGAAAAATGCGTTCTTCAATATGCAG
>CAZSGT010000182.1:0-4953 GCA_964606215.1 uncultured Lachnospiraceae bacterium | reverse complement strand
AAAAAATTATGTTTTCTTTATATTCCAGAAAGAAAAAATCTGATGGAATCGTCTGTTTTCCCTGTGGAATATTTTCTGTTCTTCCCAGTCCGCTGTCTCCGTCAATGATATGCAGCTGAAGCTGATATTCAAAATCGCTTATAAAATAAATCATATTATCCTTAATAAATATTGGAGACTCATATTGGTAATCACTACTGTGTTCATCTGTCGGCAAGGCATATTCCCATTCTGTTTTCATGCTTTCCTCCATTTCAATTTTTTTTGCGCTGCACACATAAAAAATGCCAAAACTATTTTAGTTCATATTGTTCTGGTAATCATATTTTGTATGAGGAATTCAAGAGCAACTTATTTAAAACAAAGATTTTCTGTTAAAGTCCGTAATATCGCTGCCTAATTTTTCATAAATATCTTTTACACTTTGCACTGAATCTAAAGTCTTTAATTCTGCATCTGTCATACCAATAAATTCAAGAAATTCAACTTTGCCATTCGGTGTTTGTATTGTATTCACAGATGTATCAGGAACACATATAAATCCTGTAATGTTTGATTTTTGATACGCATCTATTCCTGTAGTCTGTCCCGTATACAAAAACTCATATGGTTGAAAAATTTCGTTGTTATTAAATGTTATTCGGGCTATAGTCTGCAGAATTCCGCATATACACTTTAATTCGCCTTCTTCATCGGAATAATTATCTTTTTTCAATTTAAAAGTCATTTCATAACCAAAACCACTGATTTCATCATTATCTGTTTCCTTTTCATATAATTCGGTCATGCCATATGTAATAAAATGCCAGTAATCTCCAGCGTCATAAATGCTTATGCCATCAAGAGGATCATTTCCACCCAATGCCCATTTTACAAGAGTTCCATAATGTTTCGGGTTTGTTTGATTCGTATAAATTCTTTCAAACTCAGCTGTAATTGCGTCCCAACCCAAAGCCAATGCATCTGCGTTCTCTTTCTCTTTAGATTCATTCTTTTTAATAAGCTTATCAAATATTCCCATTTTTTTATCCTTTCGTTATTTATCCTTTGGAATTTTTTCTTTTAAGTTCCATTTACCAATATTGATTCCATCTTTTAGAAACAAAGAACCACTTTGATAAAAATAGAATTTAATTCCGATTGTGATTAGATGATTTTTAATGAAAACATTATAACAAAAGGGCTTCGCAAGCGAAACCCTTTTGTTATAAATTATATTATTTTTTTACTTCCAACGGTTCCTCCGCTTCTGGCAGCCACACATAGGATTCCGTCTCTCCAACCTTTTTATCCGATGCATCAATCTGCTGTACGGTAAACTCAAATCCAACCACTTCTTCCGCCTCCACTTTCGCAGTTGGCTCCGGCGTCTCTCCCTCAGCTGTGGGCAATGGTACCGGTGTCTGTGTGGGCTCCGGGGACGGAGATGGTGTCGGCGTCGGCTTTGCTTTTTTCTTTGATTTCTTTGCCGCCTTTTTTGCAGCTTTGGCCGCTTCCTCCGCCTTTTTCATCTCTTCCTCTTGCTTCTGTTCCATAATCTTACGGTTCTTTACCTTTTCCATAACATCCTGCATCTTGTCTTCATCAAATGCAAAATCCTTTACCCGCAGGTGTGTGGGATTGATAAACTCTGTTTCCAACCGTTCACCGTCACAGCAGACTACGCTGTAGGTGGTAAAATCTGTACCGTAGATATCCAGAATTCCATCCTTATACTGGACATCAGTAATCGTAATCGGATATGCTCCCATCTGCAGCGTTGTCCGCTCATAGGGTTTCACACCATCAAACATATAAAACTTTCCATACAGCATATCGTATTCCATGGTTTCCAACAGACTGTCAAACTCTTCAAAATCCATCACTGGTTTTAACTGCTGGTGCATCTTGGTAATATGTCCCTGATGGAAATCCAGTCTATCCATCACATACGCAGATAAATCTGATGAGCGCATGTCTTTCACCTGTTTTTCCATTCCCAGATTATCCCAGATAATATACTCCGTCTGATAAAGATTCATCTTATCCAAATCGGAATTTTCCAGAGACAGGGTAGGAAGATGATCGCCATAGAACACAATCACGGTCTTTTCATCTCTCTTCTCTACCATATCAATCAAATCTGCGATAAACGTATCTACACTGCCAAGCTCTTTACAGTAATATTCCATGGAATTCAGGAAAGATTCATCTGCCTTCTGCGCATCCGTCAATTCTTCTTCTGCATCCTCATCAGAATCCTCTGTATCTTCAGAGTCACCATCTGCTTCCTTCTGTCGGGAAGTATCTTCCGCAGTTTCCGGTGCAGGTGCTTCTTCCTGCTCCTGCAGCTGTTTCTGGTACAGACTTGTCACAGTCACCGGATACGGTTCGTCACTGACAACATCATAACTTCCATGGCTCTGTACCGTAATTCCATATGTAAAGTCCGGTCCCTCGGTTGACTCCAGTGTGCGCTTGATTTCTTCCACCAGAACATGGTCCTTCGCCCAGTCATTTTCATTAAACTCCAGATTATTCATATACTCAATGGATGTAAAGCTATCAAAACCGATTCTGGAAAATACGCGCTGTCTGCCATAGAATGTGGCATCGTTATTGTGCACAGCGTGGGAGGTATATCCCAATGCCCGCAAATTCGTACATATACTTTCAATAGTGGTCTTCTTCAAAATCGTCTTATAGGGATATTCACTGGTGCCAAAATGGTCCAGATTCATACCAGTTAATATCTCAAACTCCGTATTGGCAGTTCCGGCGCCAATAGACTGCACCGTAAGAAATCCGTGGGAATACTCCTCTTTCAGCTTGGTGAAATTCGGACACGGATCCGTGGAATACTCTAAATTGTTCACGTACTTCGGGTCAAAAAAGCTTTCCAGCTGTACGATGATTACATTTGGTCTCTCTTCCGAATCCGGCACATCCTGCAGACGGTCCGTTATAGCCTTTACACTTTCCTCGGAATAATCAGATGGCTGACTAATTCCGGAATCCAGAAGGCTGTTGGCAAAACAATAGGCAAATCCATAGTTTTCATAAGCCTCGGATATATTAGAATAATTTGTGGTAAGAGCAGCCACCGAATCTGAATTTTCCGTCATAAATACAATCAGGAAACTAAGTCCTGCCACATACAACGCTGCTACAACATAGGATTTCCAATTATCAATCTTTATCTTCGGCGCCTTCAGCCACAAGAACACCAATCCTGCGATTGCCGCTACTACGCAGACTCCAAATATAATGATGGTTCCCACATTAAAATAATGTCCGGATACACGAATCGCATGTTTAATCAGCAAAAAATCCACCGCTGAAAATGGTGTGCGCCGGAAATGCAGCACTATAAAATCCGTCAGTCCAAATGCCAGCCAGATTACAGAAACAATGGACACCATAAACCACTGCCTTTTGAAAAACAGCGCCACCGATAATGTCAGCATGATAATCAGAGTATTAAAACAAAACAATACCGGGCTATCCAGCATGTATTTGATTCCACCCAGAAATTCCAGGCGGCTAAGACTCTCTACAATGATATTTATCAATATTGGAAGTACAAGATACATCAGTACGACACGGAGCTTTATGCCCTTACATAACTGTTTCAATCTTTCCTTCATGTCATCCATCCTTTATATAAATTATTTCTCATATTTTTTCTTATAGGTCTTCTTCCACTTGGAATAATATTTACTCTTCCACCGCTTCCCACCGGATATCGTCACCGTCTTAACACAAACACGGATATATTTTGTTTTTGGATTGATTGCATAGTTATACGCCACATAGGAATTTTTCGGCACCTTCTGCGTCAGATAATTTACAGAAAATATATTATCTCCAGTATCCATTCGTTTTTTATCTTTGTCGTATTGGTACATGGAAAAAGTAATTTTCTTTAAAGCCTTTTTCTTCATGCGGTTCACAAAATACAAATTCACATTTGAATCTTTTCCCGACGAGGTAAAATCCTTTACCGCCACCGTAACTGTATCCTGCAAAATGGAATCTTCCAATGTTTTTTTGGATACCGTAACGGCACAAGTATACACTTTTTTGTTAGCAAGAGTTAATGTTATTTTTGCTTTTCCTTTTTTTACTGCTTTTACCTTCCCCAAAGCATCTACCGTAGCCACCTTTGGATTGGAGGATTCCCAGCGTACCTTTGTCAAAGGCACATACAATGCCTGGGGCGCCAGCACCTTATAACTTAACTGCAGGCTGTACCCGGCTTTAATCTTTGCTTTTTTTTGCAATTCCATCTTTGTCGGCGTCTTTGTCACATCTGAGCATTTTAATTTGTACTTATGCCCTTTCGTGGTAGAATATACCGAAACGGTGTATGTTCCCTTCTCTAACACAAAGTTGTTTTTATACTGTTGCGTTGGCAAAACCGTCTGGTTATTCAAGGGCTTGGCACCAGATGCAGAAGACAATGTCAGAAAAACCTTATCCTCCTCATTTTTTGCCGCCCCCTTTATCTTTAAGGAGAGTTCAACCTCCGCCTTTTGCCCCAACGTAAAACTGTAGGTTTTGGTATACTGCTTTTTGGTCTTTCCATTATAGGTTTTTCCTATGCTGATTTGCTTTGGCTTCGCCGCCTGCACAGTACTCTCCTGCATGACAAAGCCAAATATCAACAATAACAGCATACATACACCAGCAGTTATTTTTAAATATCTACGTGTCTGCATCCTAAACACCTCCATCTGGTAAATCCACCAAAGGAACATATCATACGCTACGGACGGGCAACAATGTTGACAATTCGTCCCGGAACATAAATCTCTTTTACAATCTGTCCGGACAATTTATCTCCCAACGCTTCCTTCGCGTCGGCAATAACCTGATCCTTTTCTGCGTTTACAGAAATTTCCATGGTGACCTTTGTCTTACCGTTAATCTGAACCGGAATTTCTACGGTGTCCTCCTTCATCTGGCTCTCAT
>CAZSGT010000181.1:0-4992 GCA_964606215.1 uncultured Lachnospiraceae bacterium | reverse complement strand
CCAAAGGAAGTGCCATACTGAATCTTCAGCCGCGCTATAGCATCCGTATTGTCGCTGCACCAAATCTGAGGAGTATAATACAACATGCCCGCGTCAAAACGTCCACCTCCGCCGCTACAGCCCTCGAACAAAATATGGGGGAATCTGGAAGTCAAAGTCTCCAGCACTCGATAAAGCCCCAAAACGAACCGATGGGCAAATTCCCCCTGCCTTTCAGCTTCCAACCCATGACTGAACTTATCACAGACGCTCCTGTTGAAGTCCCACTTCACATAAGAAATCGGCGTCTCCTCAAAAATCGCCGACATGCGGTCAATGATGTAATCCTGTACATCCTTCCTTGCAAAATCCAAAATCAGCTGATTCCTGCTCAAAGACGGTTTCCTGCCCGGAATGGCCACCGCCCAGTCCGGATGGGCACGGTACAGATCACTGTCTTCCGAGATGCATTCCGGCTCGAACCAAAGTCCGAACAGCATTCCGCAGTCTATGATTTTTTCTGCCAGTTCTTTCAGCGGACACCCCAGCTTCTCCTCATTGGGGAACCAATCGCCGAGACCCGAATTGTCATCATCCCGTTTTCCAAACCAGCCGTCATCCAGCACAAAAAGCTCCACCCCCAGTGCTGCAGCCTCCTTTGCGATAGACACCAGCTTCTCCCCGGTAAAATGAAAATAAGTAGCCTCCCAGTTGTTGATCAAGACAGGGCGCCGTTTCTGCTTCCACTCCCCGCGGCAGACGTGATTGCGTATAATCCTGTGCAAATTTCTGCTGATAGTGCCAAACCCATCCCCACTGTAAGTTATCATCACTTCCGGCGTGTGGAACTCCTCTCCGGGCTGCAGTTCCCACGCAAAATTGTCAGGTTGTATGCTGCAGATCAGCCTCGTCTGATTACACTGATCCTTCTCCGTCTCCATCAGGAATTCCCCACTGTAAAGGAAAGAGAATCCGTAACAAGCCCCCTTTTCCTCATCCGCATTCTTCTCACAGAGGATAGAAAAAGGATTATAATGATGGCTGGAAGTACCCCGCACACTGCCGATAGACTGCACCCCATGCCCCAATGCGCTCCGCTGCACATTCCGCTCCATCATATGCCTGCCATAAAATGTAATCCAGTCAAAATCGCCTCCTGTCCAGTCCAGATTCATGCTGGCTGCTTTCTGCAGCGTAACCTTTCCGTTTCCCACATTTCTGATTCTGACGGCACGGGTAATGACATCATATTCCTCCAACACTCCATACAGAAGATGCACTTCCAGCCCTGCAGCCGTATCCTCCAAAATCAGTTCCAGCGTCTGCGCCTCTTCCTTACCGGCATATACCGCAGGCAGGCCGGGTATGGCGTATTTTCCTTTTTCTGTCCGATACTCCCTGTAACGAAGCGCCGCCGCATTGCTCCCATCCTCATTGTGCACCTTAAGTCCACTAATCCGATAATCCCCGGTACCATAACAGCTGTACTCCTGAGGCAGTACATCCAACGAATACGTCTTCATCTCCTTTCCCGCCTCATAGGGATTTCCGGAAAAGCCCCTGTCCCTGTAGCTGAGGATATAGGACTTGTCACTGTCATCGGTTCGCTTTCCATAATACAGATGCAGAAGCGTCCCAAGGCTGTCTGCCTTCATCTGATATGTGCTATGCACCGTGTGCAAGGTAAAAAGTTTCTCTTTTTCATCAATAATAATTGCCATGGTCATTTTCCTCCATATATTTCGTTTACTTCTTCGGTAGCCTGCGCGCCTCCGGCGTTTTCCCAGCGTTCCACGCAGGTCTCAAAGTAGTCTAAATCTTCTTCTCCGAGAATAATTTTCGTAAACCCTTCATTTAAAATACTTTCCAGCAGAGCCCACCGCTCCAGAATCGTGGTTGTACCGATTCCCCACATGGCATTCCGGACATAAGCTCCCTCTTCCATCAGCTCCACCGCGATTCCATAGGCCGACTTCTCATTTCCCTGTTGAAGCCAATCTCCCACATCGTCCGGATTCTGCTCCTCTATCCAGCGGATGCAGCTATAATATTTGCTGGCATCTTTTCCCATACTGGATACATCCGCATCCTTCCCATCAGAGAGAGCCTCTTTCACTTTCTGGAACTG
Organism: uncultured Lachnospiraceae bacterium; assembly: GCA_964606215.1. Taxonomy (GTDB): domain Bacteria; phylum Bacillota; class Clostridia; order Lachnospirales; family Lachnospiraceae; genus CAZSGT01. The sequence continues at coordinate 2,885 of CAZSGT010000181.1, read as the reverse complement.
GTTATAATCCGTCAGCGGATTGACGACCATGAAAGCATATGGGATATTCGTATAGGAATGATCAAACAGGGAACTGATGAATTCCGGGGACTCAACCCCACCGGCATCGTCCATCATATAGGCAAAGAAATTCACCAGTTCCATGACCGCTTCAGGGTGTTTGCAGTCTTTACTGATGACAATATATCCCCTGTTCCCGAAATTGATATTCTGGCATACTGTTTCTCCATTAGCGGAAGGGATGGGGTAAGGCTCCAGAACAGCATCCGGTCCCCACGCTCTGACCACGTCCGGCATGGGATCGTACGCAAACCACTGCGCCATTGGGCATACTCCCGTCCTGCCTTCCACCACATCCCGGAACATTTTCTCCTCATCATAGATGGGGAAGTCCCGGTTGATGATTCCTTCCTGGTACCACTGCGCATACACCGCCAGCACTTCCTTCATCTGTGGCTGCACGGAACCATAGCCAATGCTGCCATCCTCCAGCTGCAGCCAGATTCCCGGATTTGCCCCCCATGCGGGAGCCAGCCGTTTCATGCACTCCAGGCTGCTGTCCTCCGTGATGGGATATCCTCCAAAGGTATCCGCAAATTTCCGGGCAATTTCCACCACATCCTCTATACTCTCCGGATCCTTTGCCTGTATCTGTTCCTTCCAATCCTTCCGGATCCACACATACTGGAACTGGTCTATCATTCCATAGTTAAACTGCGGAATGCCCCACATCCGGCCATCTGTCCACGCCGTCTGAAAGGTATCCTCATCATATGATGCATATCCTTTCAGCGTATCGGAGGCATACATGTCGAAGATATCCGTCAGATCCATGATCAGTCCAAGTTCCTGCAGCCTGGCGAACTTGCTCTCTCCTACCTGAAAAACATCCGGAAGCTCCCCATCCGTGATGGATGCATCCAGCCTTGTATCATAATCATTGGAAACCCACAGATTCTTTACCGTAATATGAAACCGCTCTTCAAACGCCCGATACCATGTATTGTCATCATAGGTGTCTCCGTTCTGAAATTGTGTGCCTACATTCTCCGGCACCACAGTAGTCACCACAATCCCTTCTTCCGGATTACGCATGCCGCAGGCAGACAGCAGCAATATGGAAATGATCACAGACAACAACCTCCGTTTTTTCATCACACAGCAGCCTCCCTCTATCCAAAAAACTGCCCAACTGATTTAAGGGGCATCATTGGGCAGTTCTTAATATTGATACTGATACTATTTTACACTACTTTAGCATTTCGTAAATAGGTTTTTATCCCTTCACGCTGCCCAATACCAGTCCCTTGGTAAAATATTTCTGCAGGAACGGGTACACCAACATGATAGGCAGGGCTCCTAAGAACATCTGAGCCGCACGGCCCGTCCTGGCGTTCATCACGGCCAGCAGCGCTTTGATATCATGGGTACTGTCACTCCTCAGCAGGACCTCAAAGTTCGCAAGCAATGACTGCATATAGGTCTGCAGCGGATACTTGGCAGGGTCGCTCATGTAGATCATGCCGCCGAACCAATCGTTCCAGTGGCCTACCATGCAGAACAAACCTACCGTAGCCAATGACGGTTTCAGCAAAGGCAGGATGATCATGAACAATGTCTGCACCGGGTTCGCGCCGTCAATGGCTGCGGCTTCATCCAGTTCTGCAGGAAGTCCGCGTATGAAGTTCATCAAAATGATCATGTTGGACACAGGAAGCGCTCCGGGCAGGACAAGCGACCATATGGTATTCCTCAGTCCCAGGCTGGATATCAGCAGGTAGGAAGGAATCAATCCACCGCCGATGAGCATAGTGATCACAAAAAATACCACGTAAAATCCCCTTCCTACCAACACTCCCTTCGGCTTCGCCAGAGGATAGGCCGTGAGCACACACAATGCCAGGTTCAGCAATGTCCCTAAAACCACCCGCTCTAAGGAAACGAGCATAGCCCGGAAGAAGCTGCCATCCTCCAACAGATATGTATAAGAAGCCAGGGTAAAGTCAACCGGCAGGAAACCCACCTTTCCGGCTGATACCGCCGTGCTGCCGCTGAAAGACACTGCCAGGAGGTTAATAAAGGGAAGAACACAGGTCAGGCATAATATTCCGAGAAAAACAGCAAGCACTACGTCAAATACACCCCATTTTTTCTTTTCCATCATCCATTCCCTCCTCAATTACAGAATCTTATATCCGGCAACCTTATCCGCAATCACATAAGACGCGCAGACCAGGACACAAGATACCACTGACTTAAACAGACCGACTGCCGCACCGATTGAATACTGCGCCTGCTGGATACCAAGACGATATACATAAGTGTCAATGATATCACCTGTGGAATAGACCACCGGGGCATACAGGTTGTAAATCTGATCAAAACCTGCATTCAGTACGCCGCCCAGTGCCAGCACCAGCATCAATATGATAGTCGGCTTCAGTAGCGGGACAGTAATGTACTTAATCTTCTGCCATCTGGTAGCACCGTCCAATGTGGCAGATTCATACAGCCCCACATCGATTCCCGTCAGGGCTGCCAGATACACAATGGTCCCGTACCCGAATCCTTTCCAGGTATCGCTTATGATCATGGTCCAGCGGAAAATGCCAGGCTCACCCAGAAAAGAGATGGGCTCCATGCCAAGCTTCCCAAGCAGCACATTGATGACACCATCGGAACCAAGAATCTCCATCAATACACCGGCCATGATGATCCATGACAGGAAATTCGGAATGTAGATCAGGGTCTGATAGACTCTCTTCAGCTTATCCGAAATCATTTCATTGAGCAGTACCGCCACCGTCACGGGAACCACGATGCCCAACAGCAGCTTGAACACTGCTATGTATAAGGTATTCCAGATGGTCTGGACGAAATTGGGC
>CAZSGT010000180.1:0-5010 GCA_964606215.1 uncultured Lachnospiraceae bacterium | reverse complement strand
TACCGGCAGACGGGAAACCCCATATCTGTCCACAATGCCGCGGAGAGCGAAAAAACATCCCCCTATAATTTTGTATATTTCGTGCTTACCCTTCCAAGGGAAATTCTTTACGAGAGAATTGATAAACGGGTAGACGACATGATGGAACAGGGGCTTTTCGAGGAAGTCCAGGCATTGCAGAGGGCAGGTTATGACAGAAGCCTTGTATCTATGCAGGGACTTGGCTACAAGGAGTTCTGGCCCTGTCTGGATGGGGAAATCTCTCTCGACCAGGCTGTAAATGCAGTCAAACAGGGAACCAGACATTTTGCAAAACGGCAGGGAACCTGGTTCCGGCGGGAGCGGGATGTGACCCAGATACGAAAAAACGAATTTGCGGACGAAAAGGAAATTCTGGCACATATGCTGGAAATTTGCAGAGAAAAAGGCATTTTTTCGGATTGCTAACAGGAGGCTTGCAGCATGAGTACAAATATGAGCACAAATATAAATTTACAGGAAACATACGAGGAACTGGGAATCTGTGAAGAAATTTACCAATTCTGCCACAGCATAGAACAGTCCCTGAAACAAAGATTTGAGGCGATTGACGCCATGGCTGAGCACAATCAGTTAAAGGTGCTCTCGGCGATGAAAAAACATAAGCTGGCATCCAGCCACTTTGAATATACAACCGGGTACGGTTATGACGACATGGGCAGGGATACGCTGGAAGAAATTTACGCCAGTATCTTTCAGACGGAAAGCGCTCTTGTCCGTCCCCAGCTTACCTGTGGCACACATGCACTGACAGTGGCTTTGTCTGCCAATCTGCGTCCGGGGGACGATCTGTTGTCTCCGGTGGGTAAACCCTATGATACACTGGAGGGAGTCATCGGCATCGAACCCTCTGAACAGCCCACCGGTTCCCTGCGGGAATACGGCGTCACATACCGGCAGGTAGATTTGCTGCCGGATGGCGGTTTCGACTTTGAAGGAATAAAAGCTGCCCTGGGTGAAAAGACAAAGCTGGTGACGATTCAGCGCTCCAAAGGATATTCTACCCGAGAGACCCTGTCGGTAAAAGCCATCGGCGAGCTGATTGCCTATATCAAATCCATCAAACCAGATGTCATTTGCATGGTAGATAACTGCTATGGTGAGTTTGTGGAAACCATAGAACCTACCCAGGTTGGGGCAGACCTATGCGTTGGCTCCCTGATTAAAAATCTGGGCGGCGGGCTGGCTCCCATTGGTGGATATATTGTGGGAAAACAGGCGTATGTAGACCAGTGTGCCTATCGTCTGACTGCACCCGGACTTGGAAGAGAAGTAGGAGCAACTCTGGGGATGACCAGCACCTTTTCCCAGGGGCTGTTTTTTGCACCCCAGGTAGTCGCCGGTGCATTAAAGGGCGCCATCTATGCGGCAAATATCTATGAAAAACTGGGATTCCCTGTATTTCCGGACGGAACACAGACCCGGCACGACATTGTCCAATCCGTAGTGCTGGGCTCAAAGGAGGCAATGATTGCGTTCTGCCACGGCATACAGGCAGCGGCACCGGTAGACAGCCATGTTATGCCGGAACCCTATGCCATGCCTGGATACCACTCAGATGTCATTATGGCGGCAGGAGCGTTCGTACAGGGTTCCTCCATCGAGCTGAGTGCAGACGGTCCCATTACGCCCCCCTACGCTGTGTATTTCCAGGGAGGATTAAGCTATCATCACGCAAAATACGGAATTACCCTGTCTGTCCAAAAAATGTATGAACAGGGGCTTGTTCGCCTGGAAAGGTGAAGCTTGACGAGATTTGTCGATAAATTTCTGGAATTTTTGCTATACACCGTGGTTATGCTATGGTAAAATATAGAATAGGCGTAGTGGGGACATCCTTTCGCAGAAAGGACACGCCTATGAAACAAAAACACATAACATCCAAGGAAATGCCCATTATGGAACGGCCTTATGAGCGCTGCATGGCAGAAGGTCCTGCCGCATTGACAGACGCAGAGCTTCTGGCGGTGATTATCCGCACTGGAAGCAGACAGGAGACGGCGTTGCAGCTGGTTCGCAGGCTTCTGTCAGAAACACCGGATGGAACCCTGGGCAGCCTGCGGGAGCTGTCGCTTCGACAGCTGCAGGAGACCGATGGAATCGGCAAAGTAAAGGCAATTCAGATTCAATGCGCGCTGGAGCTGGGACTTCGGATGGTCCACGAACCTCCGGCTAAGAAGCAGATGTTTACATCCCCGGAGGAGATTGCAAACATCTATGTGCCTGTTATGGGACTGCTTTCCACAGAACAAGTCCGGATGTTATCTTTAGATACCAGAGGAAATCTTTTAAAAGACAGCCTGATATCCAGCGGGACCGTCAATGCCTCCCTGTTTTCAGCCAGGGAGATTCTGTTGGAAGCATTCCGGTGGCAGGCGGTAAAACTGGTATTGCTGCACAATCATCCCAGTGGAGACCCCAGGCCCAGCACGGAGGACATCCACAACACGAAGAAGATTGCGAAAGCCTGTGAAGATATGGGACTTTCGCTGATTGACCATATTATCATTGGCAGACAGTGTTATGTCAGCCTAAAGCAGGATGGGATGTTCTAAACTTTTTACGAAAAGAAATGAGGGAAACAAATGTCACATAAAGTATTTGGTGTTGATTTCGGTACGGATACCCTGAAAATATATGAAAAGGGCAAAGGGATAATCTGGAACCAGAAGGAACTTGTCGCCATTACCATACAACAAAAAGATTATACTAAGAAAGTCAAGGTGCCCCTTGAGTGTGGAGATTGTGCATACGATATGTATGAGAAGGCACCGGATTCCATTGATGTGACATTCCCGTTAAAACATGGTGTTGTAGCCGATATGGAAGATATGTACTGCCTTTGGAAATGCGTGGCGGAGGATATTCCCAACAAGAAACATTTTAAAGGTGGAACCTTTTACATAGCAGTGCCCCCGGAAACCAACGATGTAGAAAAGCGGGCATTCTATGATTTGATTATGCTGGCAGATATTCGTGCGAGGGCGGCAAAGCTCATTGATAAGCCAGTAGTATGCGGATTGGGAGCCGGCATCCCTGTTACATCCACCAAGGGAGCCATCGTAGTGGATCTGGGTGCGGAAACGACAGAAATCAGCATTCTTTCCACGGGCGGTATTGTTGTAAACCGCCTGCTTCCACTGGGCTGTAAAGATGTAACCGACAATGTTGTTAATTATATTAAAAAGAATTATAAATTTGTAGTAGGCTGGAAGAGTGCGGAACTCCTCCGTCAAAAACTGCTGCATGCGTTTCCGACAGAAGAAACTATGCGGGTTGTGGGGAGAAATATAGTAAAAGGACTGCCGGGAACACTGGAACTTACATCTGGAGAATTGTTTTCGCTGGCAGAAGAGTATTATTCAAAGATTTTACTTACAACAAAAACCATGTTAGAACGGACGCCCCCGGAGATATCTGCTGCAATTCACCAGAACGGCGTATATCTTACCGGTGGAGGAGCCTGTATCCCGGATATGGCCAAGCTGTTTGAGCAGGAGCTGGGTGTACCGGTCATTTGCGGGGAAGAGCCTCAGTTGGCTGTGATAAAGGGATTTGAGGCTTTGTTGGAAAATGATAAAATGTCAGATTTTTTGGAGAGCAAGACAAAGTAGAGAGGCATGATACAGTATGAGACGTAGGACGAAGATAGCAGTAAATCCAAAATATATGCTGCTTGCGCTGGGATTTGTATGCATCATTTTGATACTGATTTCCTTTAAATTTCAGGATAAAATGGCGCCGATAAAAACTGCCGTGGGCAATGTGATAACCCCTATGCAGAAGGGAATCAATTCCGTGGGCAGAAAAATATCTGAAAAGGTAGAGCTCTTTAACAATATTCAGGATTTGACCAAAGAAAATAAAAAATTAAAAGAGCAGCTGGACACCATTTCCTATGAAAATAAGATTTTACAGCAGGAAAAATATGAGTTGGATGGGCTGCGGGATTTGTATGATCTGGACAAGCGTTATCCCAGTTATCCAAAGGTGGCGGCCCGCGTCATTGCAGGAGACCCGGATAACTGGTTTAATACCTTTACCATTGACAAAGGTTCCGAGGAGGGACTGAAAAAGGACATGAATGTCCTTGCTGGAGGAGGATTGGTGGGAATTGTCAGCGAGGTTGGAAAGCATTATGCCAGAGTCCGCTCCATTATTGACGACAACTCCAGTGTCATGGGAAGTTTTTTGAAGACCTCCGACACCTGCATGGTCAGTGGAAATCTGGAGCTGATGGATTCCGGATATGTGGATGTGGTTGACATTTCCAATGACGCAAAGATTGAAGACGGATATGAAGTAGTTACCTCGTCCATCAGCAGCAAATTTTTAGAGGGTATCCTGATTGGCTATATCAAAGATATTGAGATAGACGCCTCCAACATGACAAAATCGGGACATTTGACCCCTGCTGTAGATTTTCAGTCTTTAAACACTGTATTGGTTATTACCGAGATTAAGGATTCATCAGAGATGGAGGATTTCATAGAATGAAAAAAGTAATCGCCACGACTTTGCTGATTATCGTCTGCTTTCTCCTGCAGACTACCTTGTTTCAGGAGATACAGCTTGCCAACGTTGCACCCAATTTATTATTGATTATCACCGTATCTTTCGCCTATACCAACGGCAGGGAATATGGGATGCTGACTGGTTTTTTTTGCGGACTGCTCTCGGATATGGTCTTTGGCTCGGTCATTGGCGTTTGTGCCGGAATATTTATGCTATTAGGCTATCTGGTAGGATATGCCAATAAATTCTATTACAGTGAGGATTTTGCAGCACCGCTTTTGCTCATGGCAATCAGTGATTTCATATATGGTTTTTTGTACTATATGTTTATGTTTTCGCTGCGGGGACGTTTGCATTTCCTGTAGTATCTGCGGCGCATTGTTATTCCGGAGATAGTATACACCGTACTGGGAGGCGTTGTGTTGTATAAGTTCATCCACTGGCTAAATGGAAAGC
>CAZSGT010000179.1:0-5034 GCA_964606215.1 uncultured Lachnospiraceae bacterium | reverse complement strand
GCGCACATTTTCTGCACATAACGAGCTTGTGTCAAGTGCGCCCAGACTCAAACCCGCGTGTGATAAATTTACTTTTCACACAGTTTACCTACATTTATACCTGCTTAACTATGAGTTTCACACCGGATATGCTCTCAATAACAACCACGGTGTCTTTTTCAATAATGCTGTCGTCCGCCGTTCTCGCCGTCCACTCTTTTCCCTCCAGACGAACAACTCCGGTTTCATTCAGATTATCAATCTTTTCCATTACCTTTGCCTGTTTCCCAATCAGGCTCCCTATGTTTGTCTTTTTTTGTCCCGGTGCAAGTTTGCCGGACAAAAACGGCCTGCATGCAATCAGAAGTACCGCAGATACAATCAGAAAAATTATAATCTGCCAAATTACTCCTGCTCCCAAAAAACCTGCCAGACATGCCACCAGCGCACCACCGGCAAACCAGACGGTGGTCAGTCCCATGGTGAGAAGCTCAATTCCGAAGAACACTGCTGATACTACCAGCCATAGTAAATAGTACATTCCGTATCCCTCCATTCTATCTTTATGGTATGATGTGTATTCCCACTTTTCCAAAGTAAACCCCATTATTATAACCTAAAATCAGTTTTTTTACAACCCATCTTTACCCGGTGCCTGCCATCTCACACCAAAATGGCATGTTATTTCCCGCCCAGACGATTTTGTCTCGCCATCTCAAACATCAGTACAGACGCTGCTACTGCGGCATTCAAAGACTCTACTTTCCCTGCCATGGGAATCTGCACCCTCTTATCCAATATATTCATCACCGACAGGGAAATTCCTTTCGCCTCGTTCCCAATAACAATTACGGATGGTTTTGTATAGTCCGGCACCGTATATTCCACACATCCTTCTCCCAGCGCCGCCCCATACACCCTGTAATTTTCTCCCCTGGCAGACACTGTCTGCTTGAAACCGACGGTCTCTGCCACAATATCTTCGGCAATCCGGAATGGCACACGGAAAATTCCGCCCATGGTTGCACGAATTACCTTTGGGTTAAAAACATCTGCGCTGTCTTTGCTGAGCACCACTCCTGCAATCCCTGCCGCTTCCGCTGTCCGAAGAATCGTGCCAAGGTTTCCGGGGTCCTGAACCCCATCCAGCACCAGAATATTTCCCTCTTCCAGAAATTCTCTTTCCGGCATATCTACCACCGCCAAAATTCCCTGAGGCGTGACAGTATCCGACAATTTATTAAATACAGAATCCCCTACCACCTCAAGGTTATATGTCGCCAGCCAGTCATCCCCGGCCTGCTTCATCTGCGACAGAATCCCTGCCTGCAAACTGTTTTCTTTTGGGGAAACTGCATTTTTTCCTTTCTCCAGCAATTCTCCATACAATGCCATAAAGCTCTCAGAAACATAGACCTCCTTCACCCTGCTGTATTCCACTGCCTCCCCAAACATTTTTATCCCTTCTAACACAAATACGCCCTGCTCTTTTCGTGCTTTACTGCTCTTTTGCAGCCTTGCAATATTTTTTATGCGGCCGTTTGAACTACTAGTAATCATGTTCCTGTCAATTCTCCTCTATCTTTATTTCGCAAAACGCTTTTTCTTTATATCAGAAATTAAGCTGTGCCAGCCTTCCAATGGTTCAGTCTTACCAAACCTACAGCGTCAGCTGGTTCCACAAAAAATCAAACTCCTCCTCGTTACATTTCCTGCCATTTTCGCTGCGCATATTCAGATGAAAGACATGGGAATCGTTTTCGTTATCCGCACCGAACTCCCGGTACACAAACTCCAGCTGCAGCTCCTCAAGGCGTTTTTTCATGGCTTCAGTATGTACCGCCAAATCGTCATTTACGCTGAGCATCAGATACACTGGTGGATAATTTTTTCCCATATACGCTAACATATTCATAAAACTTTCCCGCAAAGCGCCCTCTGTCTCCTCAGGAAAATACCACAAACGCATCTCATCCTTTGTAAAGTCCGGCATATGGAAAATGCCACAGTTAAAAGCAAATGCCTTTGGCAGCAGCACATCCACCTGAAAGGGAAGCATTTTTTTGTACTCCTCATTAGTTGCAATGACGCCATACTGGGATGCCAGCTGGGCCCCCACAGAGTCTCCCACTACTGCCACTTTTCCTGTGTCGATACCATACTCTTTTCCATGATTTTTTATATATGCCATAGCCAGACACACGTCTTCAATCGCCGCCGGATAAACATACTCCGGGGAACGGCGGTAATTAAAGTTTACCACTGCTACGCCTCTTGCCGCCAGTGTAAGACAATACATACGATACCGTTCTTTATCCCCGTAAAACCATCCCCCGCCATGCACACTGACAATACAGGGCAGCGGTTTTTCCCCATTCTCCGGCACATAAATATCCATCTGCCGGTAAGGTGTTTCCATAAATTCACTTTCTGCATATGTAATGTTTACAAACTTGCGGATACCTGCTGGTTCTTCCAGTCCTGCATCCCGCAGGGAATCTCCTGCTGACCAGATACCTCTCAACTCATTTGCCTTTTGGATATATTGTTCTTTCATTGTTCTTACCTTCCATTTCTGATTTTTCTTCCAGATTCCTTTGCCTATTAATCTTTTACGTCTTGCTCCCTTCCCTATTCATCTTCTATTTTTTCTGTTTCCACGTCAGTATTTCTTCCAGCCGCTCTTTCACCGTTTTTTCCTTTCCCTGCTCTGTAGGCTGGTAATACCTCCTGTCCACCAGCGCATCTGGCAGACACTGCATCCTTGTCAGTTTTTCTTCCGTATCATGGGCGTATATATAGCCTTTCCCATAATCCATCTTTTTCATCAAATCCGTGGGGGCATTGCAAATCCACAACGGAACTGGTTCTGCGGGCATTTCTTTGATATCTGCCTTACAATCCTCACACGCCACATACAGTGCATTGGACTTTGGCGCCATGGAAAGATACACTACCGCATGGGTCAGATGCACATCGCATTCCGGCATCCCCAGAAAATGACATGCCTGATATACTGCAACTGCAATCTGCAGTGCCTGCGGATCTGCCATCCCCACATCTTCACTGGCAAACCGCACCAGCCGCCTGGCAATATACAGCGGGTCCTCTCCCCCGTCCAACATCCGGCACATCCAATACACTGCCGCATCTGGATCGCTGTTTCGCATTGATTTATGCAGGGCAGAAATCAGATTGTAATGCTCCTCCCCGTTCTTATCGTACAGCAATGAACGCCGGTTCATACACTGCGCCAAAACCTCTTCATCCACACATAAAACTGCATCCTCATTCATCCTGCCGTTAAAGACTGCCATCTCCAACGTATTCAGGGCAGTCCGGGCGTCACCGTTGGCGAACCGGGCAATGGCAGCCAGATGCGATTCTTCTATGGCAATCTGCATATTTCCCAATCCACGGGGACTATGCAGTGCGTGGGTAAGCAATTCCCGGATATCCTCTTCCTCCAGTGCTTTCAGTATAAACACCTTACAGCGGGACAACAGAGCAGAATTTATCTCAAAGGAAGGATTTTCCGTGGTGGCGCCCACCAGAATAATGCTGCCCTTTTCTACAAAAGGAAGAAATGCATCCTGCTGCGCCTTGTTAAAACGATGAATCTCGTCCGTAAACAACAGGGTGCGAATCCCCATTTTCCGATTCTGCTCTGCCTGCGTCATCACTTCTTTTATCTCTTTTATGCCGCTGGTTACTGCGCTAAATTCTATAAATTTTGCCTTTGTCTTCTCCGCAATAATTCTTGCCAGCGTAGTCTTTCCCACCCCTGGCGGTCCCCAGAATATCATGGAAGAAATCTGGTCCTCCTCAATCAGGCGCCTGAGGATTTTTCCCTCTCCAATCAAGTGCCGCTGTCCCACATAGTTTTCCAGGGAATCTGGCCGGAGACGACTGGCAAGAGGCGCCGTCTTTTCCCTGTCATCAAACAGACTTATTTGCTCCATATCTATAAAGTACTCCTTTTTTATAATCAATTTTATCATATTTCGCGCATGCCCACCAGTTATTATATATAATTATTTCCGTTATGGCAGGCATCATTAGCTACTTTGTCTGCAAATGGTTAGACGGAAAGGGCAGCGACTTCTAGCCTAAAGAAAGCCCCAGAGCTGCAATCTCTGGGGCTTTCACTTTGTGTATCCGTTGGTACTATCTCATTTATACTACAAAAACATTATTGCTACAGTACCAAATAGATTCGCAATGAAATGTGCTATTGTACTGATGCATGCATTGTCTGTCCTTTTAAATACAATTCCATAAAATATTGCATTTATAAAAATAAACAGCAAGTCATATATTACCACAATTATATTTCCGGAATTCAAATGACATAACGAAAATAATGCCGCAGAAATAATAAGTGATGGCACATATGGAAGCATCTTTGAAAGTTGTTTTTGAAAAAAAGCTCTCCATGCAATTTCTTCGCCCAATGCAAAAATAATAAGTTGAACAACCAATATAATTATTGTACTAAACGAAAGAAAATCCGTTCTTTCTTTAAGATGTGTAATATACTCCGGTAAAAATAATTTTGCAATCAAAAAACAAATTACATTCATTATTGTCGGCATTAACACAAAAATAATAAGCTTTTTATCCTTTAACAAACTGAAAATATTTTTGAAATTTAACCCCTCATTTACATCATCGTTTGTTTTTCTTGTAACAAAAAATACCACAATTCCAATAATCAACGTAATAGATGCAAGTCCAATTTTTTCTCCTCCAACCTCTATTTTAAAAAGGCTTGTCAATGAAAAAATCGACATAAGAATCATTGAAATAACTACTAATTTACTCGTTTTTTTCATAGCACATTCTCCTATTCGTAATTTTTAATTAAACTATGAAAAGTATTTTCAAGAATTTTGATACAATACTTTTCATCATATTCCATAGCGTTGTTTGCCAAAAGGCTGGCCAATCCATGAACCATAATAAATAAATTCGTAAAAAGTTCTTTGCTCTGCAATTTCGTTATGTGAGCTTCCTGCGCCAAAATACTATAAATCATAGAAAGCTCATCATTAT
>CAZSGT010000178.1:0-5036 GCA_964606215.1 uncultured Lachnospiraceae bacterium | reverse complement strand
ACTCATTCTGGATATCATTGCTGTATTTTTCTGCAACCTGTGCTGCTGTCTCTTTTCCTAACAACATCGGCTGTAAAGAGAAGTCAGTCTGGAAGGTTGCTCCCACATCAAACACTGCCTTCTCCGGCTTACTCATCTCCACAATGTAGTTGAAGTTACGCTCCGTTACGAAACAATCCTCTGCCCAGGAGGTATCACTGATTAACTCAATATTATCTCCATACCATCTCTGATAATCTGCATACATGGAGAAGATGGTATATGGATTGTCTACACCTACTGGGATTATCATCCAGTCTCCGGCTACCTGATTGGTGTAATTCGTCTCTTTGTTTCCGCTAGGTCCTACCGGCCAGGGTACTACGCCAAGCTCCCACTCTTTACTGTAGATATCACTCTCATTTAACATCCAGTGCTGTGCCGGCCAGAATGCTACCAAACCGTCTGCCCATGTACGTCCGTTGCCCATGAAGTCTGACTCATCCCATGGCTTTGCAATTTTCCACTTATTATACATATTGTCAATAAACGTAAATACCTCGATGTCTTCCTTTGTGGTCAGAAGCTGTTTATCCGAAAATGCCATTCCCGTTCCATTAGACATCAACAGCTGCCACAATGTCAGCGTCCATGAAGCGCCATAGCCGTAAACATCAATGCTTCCGTCACCATCCCGGTCAAAGGTACATTTCTCCAGATACTCCTGGAACAAGTCCCACGTCCACTCTTCTCCACGGTCATATATATCCTGTGGATTTTCCAGACCGCGCTCCTTGCAGACAATATCCATATTGAAACATAAACCGGTTGCTGTGGTATCCACTCCACCGGAAGATGCAAAGAGGTAGGATTTCTCCTGATCCATTACCTTCAGGCTCTTCATGTATTTCTGGTCGGTAAACACATCATCATCTAATGGAATAAAATCTTCCAGAGCCTGGCAGCTTCCCGCCATAATCGCCGGAATACCATAAGAAAACTGCACATCGTACAACTGACAGTCAGGTGTACCGGACATAATGGACGTATTGATACTCTCAATAATACCCTCCCATGTTAAATTCTTAAAGTAGAATTTACAATTATAACGCTTCTCCACAGCACGGACATTATCCAGCTGCATCTGCGCTGTATCCTTGTCATTTAAGTTAGGATTATCCTCGATGGCTGTATGGGAACTGTCATAATACATATCCTGATACACACCGATGTTAATCTCCGTCTCCTTATCAAAGGCAATGTCTGAAACCTCTGTTTCTTCATCCTTTGACTCCTCTTTCTTCCCACCTCCGCACGCTGTGGTAGATACTGCCATGACGACAGCAATTCCCAACGCCACAAACCGTTTCCAATTTTTCATCTCAAAACCCCTTTCTTTATATTATTTTTATGTTCCGTCCTGTATCATGCCATCTGCTTTTCGAATTCTTTTTCGTATCCCGAAGAATACCTTGCATTCTTTCAATGGCTGGACAAAGCGGAATATATTTCATACACAACGCATAAATCCTCTGAATTTATATTACATCATACGCACCATACAATCAATGCCAGACCTTATAACAGGATGATTCCGTGCTCCATTGCCGTATTCACATCTTCCTCCGGCCACACGGAAGACTGTACCTCACCGATATGTGCCTTGCGCAGGAAGAACATACAGATACGGGACTGACCGATTCCTCCGCCAATGGTATAAGGCAGTTCTCCTGCAAGAAGTGCCTTCTGGAATGGAAGCTGCGCCCGCTCCGGACACCCGGCAATCTCCAGCTGCTCCTTCAGAGCTGTCTCATCCACGCGGATTCCCATACTTGACAGTTCCAGCGCAATATCCAGTACCGGATAATATACAATGATATCTCCGTTTAATTTCCAGTCATCATAATCCGGTGCACGTCCGTCATGTTTTTCCCCGGACTTCATTGCCCCGCCAATCTCCATGAGAAATACTGCGCCCTTACACTTGGCAATTTCATACTCTCTGTCCTTGGGAGTCAAATCGGGATACATATCCTCCAACTCCTGGGAAGTAACAAAGGAAATCTCCTCCGGCAAAAATGGCTCAATATAATCATACTGCCCAGCCATGTACTTCTCAGTGGTGCGAAGGGTCTTGTAAATGGTCTTAACTACACTGCGCAAAGTATCTTTATTACGCTCTTCTTTGGAGATAATCTTCTCCCAGTCCCACTGGTCCACGAATATAGAATGCAGATTGTCCGTGTCCTCATCTCTGCGGATTGCATTCATATCTGTATAAAGCCCTTTTCCATGCTCGAACCCATACCGCTTCAGGGCATGGCGTTTCCATTTTGCCAGGGAATGGACAATCTCCATTTCTTTGTCATCCTGCTCCTTCACACCAAAAGAAACCGGACGCTCCACACCATTGAGGTTGTCATTCAGACCGGACTCCGGCGCTACAAACAACGGAGCAGATACTCTGGTTAAGTCCAGATTCTTTGCCAGTTCCCTTTCAAAAAAATCCTTCACGGTCTTGATGGCGACCTCCGTCTCCATAATTCCCAACTCATCCTTATATCCTGCTGGTATCAATATATTACTCATGTTCATCCTCTTTTCTGCATACGCATGTATGCGTTTTTGTTCTTTGCGCATAACAAATCTGCGCCATTTTCCCCGTCAGGGATTACAGTTCGCAGTTGTTCACCGTACGTGGGAACGGAATAACGTCGCGAATGTTTGACATACCGGTTAAATACATAACACAGCGCTCAAATCCCAAACCAAATCCGGCATGACGCGCCGTTCCATATTTACGCAAATCCAGGTAAAAACCGTAGTCCTCTTCATTCAGACCACATTCCTTCATACGGGCAACCAGGGTATCGTAATCCTCCTCACGCTGGCTTCCACCGATTATTTCCCCAATACCTGGCACCAGGCAATCCATGGCGGCAACCGTCTTGCCGTCCTCATTTAGCTTCATATAAAATGCCTTGATTTCCTTCGGATAATCTGTCACAAACACTGGACGCTTAAATACCTCTTCGGTAAGATACCGCTCATGCTCCGTCTGCAAATCACAGCCCCAGGAAACCTTGTACTCAAATGCATCGTTGTTTTTCTCCAGTATCTCAATGGCCTCTGTATAGGTGACCCGTCCAAACTCCGAATTGAGCACATGCTCCAACCGTTCCAGTAGCCCTTTATCCACAAACTGGTTGAAAAACTTCATCTCCTCCGGTGCGTTATCCAGCACATACTGGATAATATATTTTAACATCGCCTCGGCAAGCATCATATCGTCCTGCAAATCCGCAAAGGCAATCTCCGGCTCAATCATCCAGAACTCCGCTGCATGGCGGGTGGTATTGGAATTTTCCGCACGGAATGTAGGTCCGAACGTATAAATATTCTTAAATGCCATGGCATAGGTCTCGCCGTTTAACTGCCCGCTCACCGTCAGGTTCGTCATCTTTCCAAAGAAATCCTCGGAATAATTAATGGAACCGTCGTCATTCTTCGGTGGATTCTGCAAATCCATGGTCGTAACCTGGAACATTTCTCCGGCGCCCTCACAATCACTTCCTGTAATCAGTGGCGTGTGCACATACACAAAATCCCGTTCCTGGAAAAAGCGGTGAATTGCGTAGGCAATCAGTGAACGCACACGGAATACCGCCTGAAAGGTGTTGGTACGCGGACGCAAATGCGAAATTGTACGCAAAAAATCAAAGGAATGCCTTTTTTTCTGCAGAGGATAATCGCTGGAAGAACTTCCCTCAATCAGCACCTCCTGCGCCTGAATCTCGAAAGGCTGCTTTGCCTGCGGAGTTGCCACCAGCTCACCTGTGACAATCAAAGCCGCACCTACATTACACTTGGAAACCTCACTGAAATTATCCAACTGGTCACCGTACACAATCTGCAGCGGTTCAAAAAATGTTCCGTCATTCAACACGATAAAACCAAATGTTTTGGAATCCCTGATATTGCGAATCCATCCCCCTACGGTGACCTTCTGTCCGATGTACGAATCCGGACTTTTAAATAGCTCCTTGATGCTTGTAATCTCCATTCTTTACCTCATTTCTGCATACGCATATATGCGTTTTGCTTTAAGCCCCCCGACTTTGCTGATATAACATGGGCAAACACTGTCATTCACCAATCTATACATGACAGGCACGCAATCCACGTAATCATATTTCAGCAAGCATACATATTTTATTTTATATGGCAGTGTAAACTTTGTCAATATTTTCTGCACTTTCAGACCATTTGCCCTTCCCGGTCAATCTGCCTCTCCAGAATGCCCTGCTCTATGGAGCATTCTACTCTGCCAGTTCATACTTTCCCTTTCCTTTAATAAGTTCCACGTAATCTGCAATGGATTCCAATGGCTTTTCCACAAGGATTCCCCCACCAAACACCACATTGATATGTGCATCAGAACCGGAGGTCATAGGAAGCCCCTGCTCTTTGGCATAAGCGATGGCTCTGGTATTAAATTCGGGATTGCGGTGGCTGTAGCTTAAGGGACTGCTGTGGGTAGCGTTGATTCCCTCCACTGCATGGACATATTGAGGAAACACCCGCACTTCTGGAATATATGGCTCATCCCGGAATGGATGGGCATGGACAATCAATCCGTTGTACTGATTCACCAGCTCCCATTGCTCCTCAATGGTGGCGTCTTTTATCTCCGGGTGCGCAAGCAGCCACTGCTTATCCAGCCCGTACACCAGAAATTCTGTCCCCTGATAACAGGATTCCCATCCCATAAACACCTGCAAATCCATCTCATCTCCGGCTTTCTTAGCATTTTCATATGAAGAATACCATCCTAAACCAACTTTTATACTATGCTGAGTTCCCCCCTCATCACAATAAACTGGTTTAGTTGTAGGTTTAGTTGTAGTTTGACTTGCTGCCATTACAGTAGTTGGCATTATCATTGAAATTATTATAAATAAACTTATTGCTAATTGAATTATTCTATTCTTTCTCATCTTATGTTCTCCTATTAATAGAACACAAGGAAGGATTATATGAGAATCCTTCCTTGCAAA
>CAZSGT010000177.1:0-5055 GCA_964606215.1 uncultured Lachnospiraceae bacterium | reverse complement strand
TCTGCTGACATCTACAATCTTTGCACGGAATATATCTACAATCGCATTGATATCCGGACGAATCATGCGGTTTGCATTTACCTTCACAAGTACAAGCTCCCTGCACACAGAACTGGCATCCATGAGCTCTACCACTTCCCGTACATCCTCCAGCTTGGCAACCTGTTTCTCTATCTGCTCCAGGATGGCGTCATCTCCATGAACCACCACCGTCATACGTGAAAAACGGGAATCCTCTGTCTCCCCCACGGTCAAGCTGTCAATATTATATCCTCTCCGGCTGAAAAGTCCGGCTACCCGGCTTAAAACACCGGATGTGTTATCCACAAGTATAGAAAATACTTTCCTCTTCATGTGTATGTATCTCCTTCCCGCGTTCTGGTAAACGCCTACGTTTTATTATAGTAACTGCCTTCCCATTTGTCAAGAATTGGGCGAAAACGCCCACAACGCCTGTATCTGTGATAACACTCTGTCCGGCTCCCAGTTTTTGCTGCTGTTGGCAATACTATTTGGGTCATTTACTTTCCATTTCCCCTTCTTTGTCACGCCGGTAAGTACAATATAATGTCCCTGGGTAGTAAAATCTCCCGGCTTTACACTGCATATCACCGGATGTCCTTCCTCCAGCTGGGCAGTAATCGCATCCTTATCCAATCCGATTTCCCGCGGCGTCACGCCAAAATCAGCAGAACCTCTGGACATCAGTGCCCAAGCCGTTCCCGCATCCCCAGCGTAGTAATTATTTTCCATACTGTAATCTGCGATTGCCTTCGGGGTATATTCCCGGTTTCCCGTAAGCCCCGCCACCACCATGGAAAGGCAGGTGGGACCGCATCCATTGAGGGCAATCATACCTCCGCCATACTCCAAATATCCCCACCTCTCATCCCACTGTAAAAACAAAGGAATCTTTCCGTCTTTTATCTCTGATTTCTTAATTTTTCCGACCTCTGTTTTCCCCACATTATCCGGATATGCTTTTACAAAATCCAGCGTTTCCACATTGGATGCCAGAAGCTGCAACAACTCCTTGGGATACTCTTCCAGATTAAATAATATAAAGTCAATCTCCGGATGGGTCTCATATAACTCCAGCAAGTCGGCAAATACCCCCTTATATCCCGGAGGCACTTCCACACTTTCAAAGGTCTCTTTTGGCGTAGCCGTTGTCTCTGGCTCCTTGGTGGCTAAGGGTTCATCGCTGCCTACAATCGAGCGCACTCCTTTAACCATTCCGTATCCCAGCAAAATAACAATCAACAGCGCACCGACAACAACGGCACTTCTGGTCACAATAAAAAATATCAGCCGCTTCCTTCTTCTCTTTGCCCTTGCCATCTCTGCTTTTGTTCTCTTATCCATTCCTGTACTCATGCTGCGAGCCTCCTTTGCAGCAATCCTATGGATTGCTTGCAGCTTAATGTACCAATGTTTTTTCTGCCCGCTGCCGGGACCCCGTCACCTGCTCTCGAACTTCTCCACTCCAAAAGATGTATAAATGGTTTGTCTCGCCTGCTCCACAGATGCAAATACACTGTCTTCCATCATTTGTGCCACAATATTTCCAATAGCCGTTGCCTCCATAGGTCCTGCATACACTGTCATTCCCGTCACATCGGCAGTCAGCTGGTTCAAATATCCCGCATTTGCACCGCCGCCTACAATATGCATGGCGGAATATCTTTTTCCTGTACTTCTCGCCAACCCCTGTGCCACTTCCTTATATGCCTGTGCCAGACTCTGGTAAATCACGGCTGCAACCTGCCCCGGTGTCTCCGGCGCCGGCTGTCCGCTCTCTTCTGCCGCTTTGCAAATCTCCTCAATCATATTCTCCGGCGCCAGAAACCTCGCATCATCTACATGTACTCTGGTTGGAAATGCACGTTCCGTCTCCGCCAATTTACAAAGCTCCTCAAAGGAATACTGGTCTCCATACTCTTTCTTTACACACTGAATCATCCAGAGTCCCATGATATTTTTCAGATAACGGTATCGTCCGCCATATCCACCTTCGTTGGTGAAATTTTCCTGCCAGCTGATACTGCTGCAATCCGGCTCCATGCGCTCTGTTCCCATCAAAGACCAGGTTCCGGAGCTGATATACAAAAAATCCTCCTGTTCCGCTGGCACTGCCAGCACGGCACTTGCCGTGTCATGGCAGCCTGGCAGCATCACCGTCACATCAAATCCCAGCCGTTTCTTCCATGAATCCTTCAGCGTGCCCACTACCGTTCCCGGCATGGCAAGTCTGGTAAATATCTGCGAGGGATAGCCCAGTTTTTCAATCAATTCCATATCCCAGTCCTTGGTCTCCGCATTCACCAGATTTGTGGTGGTGGCAAGGGTATACTCATTCACCCGCTCTCCCGTCAGAAGATAATTAAAATACGAAGGCGTCATCAAAAGGTCTGCCGCCTGGCAGAGACGCTGCTCACCTTCCGGCAAGGACGCGTCTTCCCGTTGGATTGCCTCCAGCTGGTAAATGGTATTGTACACTGCTTTCTGAATCCCGGTCCGCTGGTATAACTCTTTCTCCGAAACCTTCTCGTACACACAGGCATCCATGCCCTCTGTCCGCTCGTCCCGGTATCCAACAAAATCCCCCAGGACGTTTCCTTTGCCATCCAACAGGACAAAGTCCACGCCCCAGGTATCAATTCCCATACGAGCAGGGATTTTTCCTATGTCCCTGCATTTTTCCAGTCCTCGTAAAATTTCCTCAAACAACGCGTCATGGTTCCAGCAAAGATGCCCGTTTTTCTCCGTCATTCCATTGGGAAAACGGTACACCTCTTCCAATTTTATCACGCCGTCCTCCATGTATCCCAGGATATGGCGTCCGCTGGATGCACCGATATCCACCGCCAGATAATATGTATTCAAACTATTCCTCCATTCTGATTATGAATCGATATCCATCAGTCTTCTCATGGCGTTCTCATATTGTTCCTGCGTAAGCTTTCCGTCATAAGAATAGTCTTCGATAATCTCTTCCAGTTCATCCCAGACGTACTGGCCAGTTCCATGCTCCAGCTCCTCTAAATATTTCGTAATCTGTTCATACATATTTTCCATGACACGACCTACTTCTTGATTTTGATTTGCTTTGCCTTGGACTGTGGTCCGTAATATTTCCGGTTGTTCACTGTTTTAAACGGTGTCACCACATAAGTATATTTCTTTTTCTTTTTAATTTTCTTGGTGTCTACATATTTCTTTTTGCCGCCTTTATTGATAATGGTAAGCAGTTTGAATTTCTTCTTACCCACTTTGCGGTAAATCACGTATCCGCTGGCTCCCGCAACTTTTTTCCACGTAATCTGTACGCCACGGACTTTTTTCTTTTTGCCTTTCTTTTTAACTTTCTTCTTTACCGCCTTTAACTTCTTAATCTTTGTCTTCCCCACAGTAATCCTTGGCGTAGGCTTTGGTGTGGGCTTCAGATAATTATTCAGTCCACTGTTGGCGGAAACCGTTACACCTGATGGAATGTTAATATTGTGGATATTGTTACAGCCGTTAAATGCATTGTCCTTAATCTCCTTCAACGTAGACGGCAGTTTTACATCATTCAGATTCTGGCAGCCTGCAAAAGTTCCGGGCTCCACGGTGGTAATTCCCTCCGGCACTGTGATGGAATGCAGGTTCTGGCAGCCCTGGAATGCCCCCGCACCAATGGCTGACATAGTGGCAGGCATCTTCATTGTATTCAGGTTGTTACAGGAGAAAAATCCATAACTCTCAATCACATCCAGGCTCTCCGGCATATCTACCTGATGCATGTTGTTACAGTTCTGGAATGCATAAGATGGAATCCGCACCAAATTTGTCTCAGATAAATCCACATAATTCATATTCTGTGCATCGACGAAGCTGTATTCAGACAGCGTGGTCAGGCTGGCCGGAAATACATAAATATGTATATTGTCGCACGACTGGAATGCATAGCTTTTAATAGTGGTGATACTGTCTGGTGCAAAATATGTATCGGACTTTCCAAAAGCAGTATTTTTAAATAATCCACTGTCTAACTGCAGCTTTCCAATTGCCTGGGAAGAAACCGCACTTCCGGAAACTGCGGCACTGCTGCCATCTGTCAGCGAATTGTCGGAATACGTCATAATCCTCACAAGGTTATTACAATCCTTAAAGGTCTTTTCCCCGATTATCTTCACAGTCTCTGGCAAAACCACACACTGCATGTGCAGTCCTTCAAAGGTGCCACGCACCTCTGTCACCCTGTAACCGTCAATGGTAGCCGGAATCGCAACATTCGTCCACTCTCCATCGGTACGTCCCACATACTTTGTCACTGTCACCGTATTATAACCATTCATCTCATACTGCAAATCTGCCGTAGATGCAATCATTGCAACAATGGCGTCATCTGCCTGTACCTCCACTCCGCTGTACCCGCTTAAACAACTTACAACCATGGCAATCGCTAAAAGCCATGCCCATTTTCTCTGATACCTCATTTTTCTACCTCCATTTTTGATTTATAATTTTCCGTCACCCTTGCAATATGTTCTTTCATACCCTCTACTGCAATCTCCGGCGACTGAATCTGTGCATCCGCTCCCAGCGCAAATACCCATCCGTAAAACTGGGGGCTCAATGCGGCGTCTACCGTGGCAACACTGTATCCGTTCCCCTCCTCCCGGACAGGCACTTCCCAGCCAAACCGGTCAATCATGGTCCCCACCAGATGATTTGCAAAACGGATTTGCACTTTTTCCTCCTCCCCATGGTACATACCGAAATGTTTTTTGGAATATCTGGCCAAATCCACTCCGGCAAACAACTCTTTTCCTTTACGTTTTTCCTGCGTCACCTCCACCTGCTTCATCTTATCTACACGGTAATGACGGATTTGCTTTTTTTCTTCATCAAATCCTACCAGATAGTAGTTTTCGTCCATCCAGACAAGGGACCAGGGACTGACCCGGTATCGTTTTCCCCCATGCCTTGGCACAAGCTCTTTCTTTATATTCCATTCCATATAGACAAAGGTAATACATCTGTCTCTGGAAATTCCCTCATGAATAGCAT
>CAZSGT010000176.1:0-5088 GCA_964606215.1 uncultured Lachnospiraceae bacterium | reverse complement strand
CCGCCAGAACCGCTGCTCTGCCAACTCCCACCGACTCCCGCAGGTCGGTCGCCGATGCAAGATGCGCCGCACAGCGTTGCGGCAGATTCAGCTCCACAGACCGGACCTTACAGCCGATCTCCTGCTTGATCGCCAGCTCCAGCGCCTTTCCGGTTCCGGCAAGGTAGGCATGCCCGAACACATCGCGTGCGCCGCTCTGTGTCCCTTCCCCCACATATTTGCCATCCTCGTTGCGTAATCCCTCGGAGACTGCGACCACCACATTGGGGTGACGAGTCAAAGCTTGGCGGACATCGTTCAGAAAGCGCTCCATGTCAAACACGCGCTCCGGGAGATAGACCAAATCCGGCTCCGCACCGTTCACACATCTGCCAATGGCGGATGCCGCCGTCAGCCAGCCGCTGTCGCGTCCCATCAGCTCCACCACAGTCACGGCAGGAATGCGGTAGACCGCGCAATCACGGATGATCTCCTGCATCGTCACCGCAATGAACTTTGCCGCCGAACCAAAGCCGGGGGTATGATCGGTTCCCATGAGGTCGTTATCAATGGTTTTCGGCACTCCGATAGCCGTCATTTCATAATCCTGCGTGCGCAGATAGGCGGTCAGCTTTGCAACGGTGTCCATGGAGTCATTCCCGCCGATATAAAAGAAATACCGGATGTCATATTTGCGGAACAGCTCCAGCAACTGTGCAAAAAAAGCGGGATTCTCTTCCGGCGAGGGGAGTTTTTTGCGGCAGGAACCGAGCGCCGCGGCGGGTGTGTGCTCCAACAGGTTCAGTTTGTCCTCCGAATCAAAGAACGCGGAAAGGTCGATCATTTCCTCGCGCAAAAAGCCTTCGATGCCGTTGCGCATGCCGTAGAGCGTGCGGCTGCAACCGTTTTTTTGTTCTGCAACACCGCGAATAACGCCCGCAAGAGTTGCGTTGATGGCACAGGTGGGGCCTCCGCTCTGCCCGACAATCGCGTTTCCGATGAATGGTTTCATAAAATACTGTCTTCTCCTCTCAAACCGGGATAAAATTTCCTACTCTGATATTTTACCACATTTGGCAGACGCTGTCAATAAAATATCTGAAAAGAGTTGATTTTTCGCTATAGACATATTCATGTCCCCGCTCCACCAAGCCTTTTCTCATGGTGGTTTATTCAACCCAAACAAAAATGAATCCCATTATTTGGAAAATATTACAATTGACACCAATGGGTGATATATGATATAATATAAACAGATAACAGAATAACACCGAACAGCCCCCGATATACATGCATCATGATTGTGAGCCAGCCGTTTTATATGAGGAAGCTGTACAAACCAATCAATGCATAAGATGGTAAAGGGATGCCCTTGGATTCTTGTGCATTGTTTTGTATAATATAAGATATAGGAGGAATTCTGACAATGAAAGAATGTAATATCAAAGTCATCTTCTATAAACAACACAGGAGTCCCTTGCTCTTTCGCCTGTAAGGAGCAAGATTTCTAACGATCTTGCTCCTAATCCACAAAAACATATCGAACAAAAAACACAAAAGAAAGGAAAATTAATAATGAGCAAACATTTTATAAAATTCATATCTGTCCTGTTAATGCTTGTTTTGATAATCAGTTCCATCCCGGTAACAACAATTGCACAAGACTTATCCTTCAACAGTGATTCAGAAGAATTACAATATCAAGAAGATTCACTTGAAATGGTTCCCAATCCCGATTATCAAAAAAAAGAAGATAATCTTGAAGTTGTTGACCGACGGGAAGAAAATGTAAAACATTTTCGTCATGAAGACGATTCGGTAGAAGCTATTGTATATGGCTATGCTGTACATAGGAAAGACAGCAATGGAAATTGGCAAGACATTGACAACCGTTTATTCAGCTCCTCAAAGCTCCAAGGCACGATCTACTCTACTGTAGATAACAGAGTAACATTTTCCAAAGATTCAACCAGCAATCGCTTATTGACATTGAGTGAAAACGGTTATATCATTTCTATGGGATATATCAATTCCAATATGACTGCTAAAGCCAATATGTCAGTATCAAAAGAGGTAATGCCGACTCCGGAAGCAGAAGTATTTGTTACAAATCATCAACCAAGAGCAGAACAAATAGATGCTATACCTAATAATATAAGCGAACAGAAAAAACTGGAACAGCTAAAAACAATCAATAATGAATCCAGTATCGTTTATAAAAACATAGAGAACGGTATCAATTTGGAATATGTTTTGCAATCGAATGATGTAAAAGAAAACATCATCATAAATCAGGCACAACAAGAATATATATTCAATTTTATCATTCGAGTAAGTGGATTAACTGCTGAACTGCAAAATGACGGAACTATTATTCTGTTCGACCAGAAAACCGGTGAGTCGCCGTATTATATCCCGGCTCCATTTATGTATGATTCAAATGGCAATATATCCGATGATGTTTCTTATAGCTTGTCGCCAATAAATGATGGAGCATATTTATTAACTGTAACCGCAGAGTCAAAATGGATCAATGAGCCTTCAAGAGCCTTCCCGGTTGTAGTCGATCCATCACTTCAAAGAAACGCTATATGGGATACCTATATCAATTCTTCTGCTCCAGGCTCCAATTATGGCTCAAGCAGTCAGTTATGGATAGGCACAACTACAACATCATATACCAGAGCAACCCTCACAAGTATCCCAGCCGGATCAACTGTAAGTTCCGCAACATTAAATGTAGCCTATTACTATTATAATAGTGTTACTGCCGGAACATTAAGTGTTGGAGTATATAAGGTCTTAAGTGCATGGACGGAAAATGTATGGACATGGAATCGCGCAAATGATTATTCCAATCTTGGACTCGATACAACAAGAATCTCTTACAGAACATTCCGTGGGGATGCAGGTGCCTACTCTTCTTCCCCAAAATGGGTTTCATTTCTCGTTACTTCCGCTGTACAATCCTGGGTAGACGGAAGTCCCAATTTCGGACTCGCATTAAAAAGGGAATCCGGAACTAACAGTGATGTAATTGTTTGCTCATACGAATCGGGAGCAACATATTGTCCGTATTATATCATTTTTTATAAAGAACCCATTATTGAAGAAGGAGTGTATCGGCTGAAAAATGTTTATAACGGATTATATTTAACTATAGGCGAAAAAAACTATAGCTCTGGTGCTCCAATTCAACAGTATGCTTCCCGCGGAAACGATGATTTAAGCCAACTTTTTAAAATTACTTATATACAAGATTATAGCGATAGCAGATACTATGATATACGACCAATGACAAATTCTGCATTGGGATTATATGCCCCGTTGGCTTCAAGCAGTTCTCATAATGTAACTGCAAATTCCATGGCGACAACCGATGGTTGGTTCGATATTCCGCAAACACAACGATGGACAATCGAAAGAGACGGCGGTAGCGGATATACAACTTTATTAAACGCCTTTTCCGACAATGGTGGCTATCTATCAACGCCAACCAATAGCACAAGTGGTGCATCAATTATTACAACTACAACGTCTCTCGGATTAAATTGTCAATGGATCTTGGAAAGGTATACCGGTGAGGATCTATGCGGTGTGATAATGACATCCTTTGTGCCCTTTTTATCATCCAAGCAAACTTACACCTACAATGCCTATATGTATTCCTCCGAGATAGGAACAAACGGTCCAGTTACATATAGAGTTCGGAACACGGACAACTCGGATACAAATATCGCCACAATCAATCCCGATACAGGAGAGTTAAGAGCCTCAAGAAGTGGAACCTTCAAAGTAGGAGTTACCTATTCTAACGCACCTTGGATTTGGTATTGGACGGTTACAATTGACATGGGAGGAACATATTTTATCCAGAACGGGCATTATAGTAAGTATATTCAAGTTGATGATGATGATAAACCCAACTATAACACCGATGGCGGGGTTATAGAGCAATGGACATTTAACGGAAAAGATCATCAGAAGTGGGTAGTGACCTATGTTGGTGGTGTTTATTACAAAATTACATCAAAAATTAGCGGATATGCAATCACTGTGCCATCCGGGGAAGAAGAAAAAGATGGTGCTAATTTGATTCTGAAACCATATACAGGAAGTGATAATCAGAAATGGAAAATTGCATTGACATCGCATAAAATTTACAAAATCAAAGCAAAATCCTCTGAAAACTATTCAGATAAAGATCTCGTAATGAGAGTTAATGAGCAAGGGCTTCACCCAGATAACGGATTGAATATTCAACAAAGGGCTTATTCAAATGATAAGAATTATAAAGATGAGTGGTATTTAGATCTATTCAGCTCGCATCAAATCGGTCTTTACGGAATTGAGGATATTCGTCACGATCATCAAAGTTCACTGGAATATGTTAAAAGTAACCTACAAGTTTCCGGATATAACAATATCCTTTACGAGTATGGTGCTTTAGATCCAGCTGATCTTCTTGAAAATATTCTGCCAACTATTGAGATATTCACTATCCGCTGTCATGGTTATGCCCCGATAGATAGTAACGGCAATATTATAACAACCGGAATTATACTGAACAACGAAAGTGTTGCATCACGAGGAATCGGATTATTTGGTTGTGAATACGCTGATATGCTTGAGGGAAGTTGTTATATTACTTCTTTAGATAATTTTTCGAATTTAAAATTAGTATTGTTGGTTGGTTGTGAAACTGCGGCAGGCGGCGAGAACAATCTTCCTGCCGCTCTTGTACGGCAGGGAGCAACTACAGTTGTTGGCTTTACCGATTCAATTGGTTGTGATGCTGCAAACCAATGGCTAAAAAGTTTTTATGATGAATTACTATCAGGAGCTACAGTAAAAACAGCTATTGCAAATATTAATCAAAATTCCGGAGGTGGTAACGGTTTAAACAGTGCAGTAATATATGGAGATCCATATTATAGACTTGGAGATTAAAATTATGAAAAAAACACTTTGTATGATCTTGGCTATAATCAGTATTATATTTATTGTAGGTAGCTGTTCCAAAAAAGGCCAATACTCCGTGAAAGTCACCGATTCTTCGGCTTCTCACACTGGAGCTATTATTAAACAAGAATATGATTACAAGGGTGG
>CAZSGT010000175.1:0-5089 GCA_964606215.1 uncultured Lachnospiraceae bacterium | reverse complement strand
GGGATATGCCTATGAAAAGAACGGCACAGTATTTTTCCGCACCCGGAGATTTGAAGGGTACGGTAAGCTGTCTGGCAAGAATCTGGACGATTTGGAGGCGGGTATCCGCATTGCCGTTGACGATGAAAAGGAAGACCCCATGGACTTTGTTCTGTGGAAACCAAAAAAAGAAGGGGAGCCGGCATGGGAATCCCCGTGGGGCCAGGGAAGACCGGGATGGCATATTGAGTGCTCAGTTATGAGCAAAAAATATCTTGGCGAGGAGATTGATATCCACGCAGGCGGGGAGGATTTGATTTTTCCCCATCATGAAAACGAGATTGCCCAGTCCGAGGCGGCAAACGGCAAGACCTTTTCTAAATATTGGATGCACAATGGATTTTTAAATATTGACAATAAAAAGATGTCCAAATCCCTTGGCAACTTCTTTACGGTAAAGGATATTGCGAAAAAATATCCTCTGCAGGTGCTCCGGTTCTTTATGCTGTCGGCACATTACAGAAGTCCGCTGAATTTCAGCGCGGAGCTGATGGAATCTGCGG
This sequence comes from uncultured Lachnospiraceae bacterium, assembly GCA_964606215.1. Lineage (GTDB taxonomy): Bacteria > Bacillota > Clostridia > Lachnospirales > Lachnospiraceae > CAZSGT01. Next base: position 4,547 of record CAZSGT010000175.1, on the reverse strand, counting down.
CAAACGGATTGGAGAGGATTACCACAGCGGTATACAATCTGGAATATTTTATGGAAAATGCCCCGGAGGGCGGAGCGGACAGTGAGGAGACAAAATTGCTGGATGCTCTGGCAGATTTACAGGAGAAATTTGATGCCGCCATGGAAGATGATTTTAATACGGCAGATGCTCTTGCGGCTGTTTTTGAAATGGTAAAGCTGGTGAACAGTGGGTTGTCCGGCAGCAGCCACAAAGAAGTCCTGGTGTGCGCCCATGAAAAGATTGTCCGTTTATGTGATGTGCTGGGCATTGAGGCAAAGCAGGAGAAAGAGATGTTAGACGAGGAGATTGAACAGCTGATTGAAGAGCGTCAAAATGCCCGCAAAGAGCGTGATTTTGCCCGGGCAGACCAGATTCGGGATACACTTTTGGCGAAGGGAATTGTTTTGGAGGATACCAGAGAAGGAGTAAGATGGAAGAGAGCATAAGAAAACAGATTGCGGATGCCTTTGGTATGGGAACCACCGACCCCCGAAAATACTCTTCCCTGGGATTGGCATATATTGGGGATGGTGTGTATGATTTGATTATCCGCACATTGATTCTAGAGCAGGGAACCGGTAAGGTAAAACAGTTTCACCGGATTGCCAGTTCCATTGTGAAGGCAGACGCCCAAAAGGAACTGGTTTGTGCCATCGAAGATATGCTTACGGAGGAAGAGACGGCGGTGTTTAAGCGGGGGCGCAATGCAAAATCTGCCACTTCTGCCAAGAATGCCAGTATTGGTACATATCGGGTTGCGACAGGATTTGAGGCACTGGTGGGATATTTGTATCTGCAGGACGACATGGAACGCATATTACAGCTGGTAAAGGAAGGACTGGTGCGGACCCGTCAGATGGAGAGGCTGCAGGGCAAGGGAGTTTCCTGGGAAAACAAAAATTAGTATATGGGGTATACAGGATATGCAGTTCTCTGATGTGAAACGCAGGATTGGATTTTCAATGTCAGGAGCGAAAACCACCGAGTATCGGAACGGAGGATATATGAGATACGAAGAATTTACTATAGAGGGACGCAATGCGGTTCTTGAGGCGTTTCGTTCGGGAAAAACCATTGACAAGCTGTTTGTGCTGGAGGGGTGCAAGGATGGTCCCGTGCAGACCATACTTCGGGAAAGCCGCAAGCATGATACGATTGTCAGCTTTGTAAAAAAAGAGCGTTTGGATCAGATGTCTGAAACCGGCAAGCATCAGGGCGTAATTGCATATGCCGCCGCATACGAATACGGTACGGTGGAGCAGATGCTGCAGGCGGCCCGGGAAAAAGGGGAAGCTCCATTTCTGGTTTTGCTGGACGGCATAGAAGACCCCCATAATCTGGGCTCCATTATCCGTACAGCAAATCTGGCGGGCGCCCACGGTGTGATTATTCCAAAACGCAGGGCGGCAGGGCTTACTGCTACGGTGGCAAAAGCATCTGCCGGCGCCATTAACTATACGCCGGTGGCGAAGGTGACAAATCTGACCCATACCATGGAGGAGTTAAAGAAACAGGGAATGTGGTTTGTCTGTGGAGATATGGGAGGAGAGTCCATGTATGGAATGGATTTGACTGGTCCTATGGGTGTGGTGATTGGCAATGAGGGCGAGGGCGTCAGCCGACTGGTGAGACAGCAGTGTGACTTTATTGCCAGCATTCCTATGTTTGGAGATATTGATTCATTAAATGCTTCTGTTGCAATGGGAATTCTTTCTTATGAAATTGTGAGACAGAGGATGGGAAAAGGTAAATAATTTATGAAAGAGACACAGAAACAATTGAATGCCGTTACAGATGAACAGATGGTGGCAGCCGCCAGAAATGGCGACGATGACGCCGTCGATTTTCTGTTGGAAAAATATAAGGGGCTGGTGCGGAAAAAAGCCCGTTCCCTGTATTTGATTGGCGGTGATAAGGATGATTTGATGCAGGAGGGGATGATTGGACTTTACAAGGCAATCCGCTCCTATGACAACGGGAAAAATGTCAGCTTTTATAATTTTGCCGCACTGTGTATTACGAGACAGTTGTACACAGTCATAAAGGCGTCAAACCGTCAGAAGAATATACCATTAAATACATATGTTTCTCTGTATGCACCGGCGGCGGGCAGTGATGAGGAAAATGGAGACGGTTTCTTTGTGGATGGATGGGCAGAGGATGAGCAGGCGAATCCGGAGGATATTGTCATAGACAGGGAGAATGCTTTGTCTTTGGAGCATAAATTAAATACCCGGCTCAGCAAAATGGAGCGGGGAGTGCTGCAGTTGTTCCTTTCCGGGATGGTGTACACGGAGATTGCAAAAACCATGGGAAAAAGCCCGAAATCTATTGATAATGCCTTGCAGCGTATCCGGAAGAAACTGGTGCGTGCCATGGCATAAAAAATAGTGCTTGATATTTTTATATGAATCTGATATAGTATAATTCGTGATTGCGAGATAGCAATGATATAGATGCTGCCTTGGCTCAGTCGGTAGAGCGTCGCCTTGGTAAGGCGGAGGTCGGCGGTTCAAGTCCGCTAGGCAGCTTGAAAAAGGTTTTAAATGCACAGGCATTTAAGACCTTTTTGCTGTATAGGAGAGTTCATTCTATACAGCAAAAATGCTCCGCAGGGACACACTCGTCCCGCTATAGATAACATTTACATTTTTTATACAAAAAAATAACAAATCTTTAATATAATTGTAATTATCATCCATTGACGAAGAGAAGTATAGGAACGTATAATAAGAAACATAAGCGTGAGCTAGTTGAATGACGACAGGAAAAGAGGAAGCGAGTTATGGGATACTATTTAGATAAAAGCCGGAGAAGCATGAAGAACCGCAGGAGAAAAAGGAATTTGCGCATTTTGCGGGATGCGGGGATTGTGCTTGCCGTGCTTGCCGTGCTGGTACCAGCGGGATTATGGTTTCGTAATTTTCAGAAGATGAGAACCCTTAATGAAAAGAAAGAAACCCTTGAGAAACAAATTGCCAAGGCAGAAAAGGACAGCAAGGATTTCCGTAAAACCATTGATGAGGCAAATGCTTTGATGGGGAAAGATTCCTCAAAGGAGACAAATGATACAGACGGAAATCATACCTCAAAGGCGCCGGGAGATACAGATGCTTCGGTACAAAGTCTTGGCGTTAAGTTAGATGATACCTGTCTGTTTGTAGGAGATTCTATTTTTGATACGGTGGCAACTGCAGGAGTGCTTCCAGATGTGAAATTTCTTACCCTGATTGGTCTTAATGTGGATACGGTGCAGACAGGAGAGAACTTTCTGACCAAGAACGGTAAGGTAAATGGTGTTGACGCCATTGAACAGTCTGACGCCAAAAATATTTTTATCACGCTGGGGATAAATGGCATGGGATTTATGGACAAAGAGTATATGATAAAAGAATACAAAAAGTTTCTTGGAAAGTTGTTAGACGGCAAGTCTGACAGAAAGGTTTTCGTGTTATCCGTGTCTCCTATCACAGGTGATTTTGAGCCGGAGATTAAGGATGAAGGATTTACCAATGACGATATTGACCAGTACAATAAGATGCAAAAGGAGATGGCAGAAGGAATTTCCGGGGCATATTACATAGATATTTCCACAGATTTAAAGAATGATAAAAACGAGCTGAAAAAGGAATATGCAGATGCAGATGGGCTGCACTGGACCAGTGAGGGATGTAAACAGTTTAAAAATACTATGGAAAGCGCACTGGGAATAAATTGATGATATTTCCGATTGTTGAATGGAGGAAATTGTGATATGATATAAAGAGGAAAACTATAATGTTGGAGGTAAGAAAAAATGGGTCAGAAAATTAATGCGATGCTAAAAAATTATCTTCACGGTTCTGTATATAATAATTTCTCTATTTTGGAGTGGAGTGTCACGGACACAGGGTTTATGTTCAACATTAATAATAAGGCATATCGTGTCATGTATCAGGAGGTTCTGGAAAACAGGAATGCTACGCTTGCGCTTAGTTCCAGTGTTTCTATTGAGCAGGTGAATCTCGATATTTTAAAGACGATTGCAGATTATTGTATATTCATGCTTGGGCATGATGAGTATGTGGACCTGAAAGGACGCAGCCTGCTTGTACAGACAGATTTACTGGGACGTATGGCAGGAAATATCCAGTTTGACAAGGGACGGGCATCATGGAAGAGTACGGAGAAAGAAATTATACTTAATATTGAAGGCGAAAAACAGCCGATTGTCATAGACTATAATGCACTGTGGAAATATAGCAAAGAGGACACATGGGTTTCTGAGATTACCCAGTTGGTGCCTTATTGTGCATGTCAGCTGTTATTGCCTATTGGTGTAATGATTAAGAGTCTTGCCAATGCAAAGCCAACACCGGAAGAGATTCGCGCAGAAGAGGAAGAGCGTAAACGTAAGGAAGAGGAACAGAAACGGATAGAGGAGGAGCAGAAACAACAGGAATTGCAACGCCAGCAGGAGATGCAGCGTCAGCAGGAGATGCAGCGTCAGCAGGAGATGCAGCGTCAACAGGAGATGCAGCGTCAGC
>CAZSGT010000174.1:0-5095 GCA_964606215.1 uncultured Lachnospiraceae bacterium | reverse complement strand
GCGAGGATGCGCACGCAAATGCAGATGTAAAATGTCGCTAATGCGACGCATTTGCTGCGCAAGAGTTTCCCAAGCGAAACTCTTTTTTATGAATGGGAAACTTGGAAAATAATGCTTGCATAATGGGAAATGATGTGGTAGACTAATTCAGTACGTTAACAAACACGCATGTTGATTTTTGTAACGGTGCCGGGTGTTTCATCCGGTCTTATGAGAAGAGGACACATGCGGAAGGAAATGAAAACCAAATGGAGGTAAGAACATGAGTGTAATTTCAATGAAACAGTTACTGGAGGCAGGTGTTCATTTTGGACATCAGACAAGAAGATGGAATCCGAAAATGGCTGAGTACATCTACACAGAGAGAAATGGTATTTACATCATCGATTTACAGAAGTCTGTAGGCATGGTGGATACTGCATACAATGCAGTGAAGGATATCGTTGCAGACGGTGGTATCGTTCTTTTTGTAGGTACAAAGAAGCAGGCACAGGATGCCATTCGCACAGAGGCAGAGCGTTGCGGTATGTTCTATGTAAATGAGAGATGGCTGGGCGGTATGCTTACCAACTTCAAGACAATCCAGGCACGTAGTAAGAAGTTAAAGGATATTGAGCGTATGTCTGAGGATGGTACATTTGATGTACTTCCGAAGAAAGAAGTTATCCAGTTAAAGAAAGAATGGGATAAGTTAGAGAAGAACCTTGGCGGTATCAAGGATATGCCGAGAGTTCCGGATGTAATTTTTGTAGTAGACCCGAAGAAGGAGAGAATCTGTGTGCAGGAAGCACATGCACTTGGAATTCCTCTGGTAGGTATTGCAGATACAAACTGTGATCCGGAGGAGTTAGATTATGTAATTCCGGGTAATGACGATGCGATTCGTGCTGTGAAACTTATTGTTTCCAAGATGGCAGATGCGGTTATCGAAGCTGGCGAGGGTGTTTCTATGGACGATGCACCGGAGGAAGCAGAGGAAGCAGCAGAGGCATAAATATTGATGCAAGTTCGTTCTGCGCAAAATGTATGCGCAGAAAAGGAAATGAATATATAGTTTGGAGGAAAAGAACATGGCTATTACAGCAGCACAGGTAAAAGAGTTAAGAGAGATGACTGGTGCCGGTATGATGGATTGTAAGAAAGCACTTACAAACACAGACGGCGATATGGATAAGGCAGTAGAATGGTTACGTGAGAATGGTCTTGCGAAGGCAGCTAAGAAATCCGGACGTATTGCTGCAGAGGGTATTGTGGCAGTGGATGTATCTGAGGACGGAAAGAGCGCTTCCATCGTAGAGGTAAATTCCGAGACAGATTTCGTTGCAAAGAACGAGACATTCCGAGACTATGTTGCAGAGGTTGCTGCCCAGGCAAAGAATACATCTGCTGCAGATATCGATGCATTTATGGCTGAGAAGTGGGCAAACGGAGACGGCGAGAGCGTAGAGGAAAAGCTGAAGGCTATGATTGCCGTTATCGGTGAGAACATGAATATCCGCCGTTTTGAAAATATTCACACAGAGGGAACCATTGTTTCTTATGTGCATATGGGCGGTAAGATTGGCGTACTGGTTGAGGCAGATACAGATTCTGACAGCGCGGCAGTGAAGGAAGGTCTTTTGAATGTAGCGATGCAGATTGCAGCTATGAATCCCAAGTATTTGTGCGCAGCTGAAGTGGATGAAGATTACAAGAACCATGAGAAAGAGATTTTGCTTGCACAGGCAAAGAACGATCCGAAGAATGCCGGTAAGCCGGACAACATTATCGAGAAGATGATTATCGGCCGTCTGAATAAGGAGTTAAAAGAGGTTTGTCTTTTGGAGCAGGCGCTGGTTATTAATCCGGAAGGAAAAGAGAGTGTTGGCGATTATGTGAAGAAGCTGGCAAAGGATAACGGTTGCAGCCTTGCAGTGAAGAAATTCGTTCGTTTCGAGACCGGTGAGGGTATCGAGAAGAAGGAAGAGGATTTCGCAGCTGAAGTGGCAGCACAGATGAAATAGTCTTGCCAGAGGCGAGCATAAGATGCGAGAAAAGAGTTCGCAAAGCAGATGAAATAGGTTTCAGGGAAGCTGAATGAAATAAAGCTAATCGTTAAAAATAGCGGATTTAACCCCATAAACACGGATGATACAGTGTTTATGGGGTTTTTGGATTCTGGTTCCTTTTTTGGTTGACAAAGGCAATCCGAAAAGGATATAATTAAAATAGAGTTGGCGGCTATCAATGCAGGGTAGCCGCATTTTATTACGCGAAGGCAAAGTGAGATAAGTTAGTTTATGCTAACTTATATTAAAATAGAGGAGGACATCATAATGAAAACAAGAAAATTGAGCATTAAACTGAAAATCATGCTGGTTACCAGCATCATGATGATTCTTTTGACACTACTCCTGGGCATTAATTTTTACAATCGATTAGAGAATGACATGATTGCAATGGGGGTCCAGCAGGCAAAAGCATCTGCTGCAATTGCAGTAAAGGTGATTGACGCAGGACAAATTGCCACATTAGGTGCTGGCGATGAGAGTACGGACGCCTACGAAACGAACCGCAATTCACTGCTAAGTATTAAAAATGACTGCAATGTTGCATTTTTATACACGCTTACAACCGATGGCAGTTCTGTATACTATGGTATTGATACTGATGACGTAAATACGTGTGCAATCGGTGAAAAATTTGCTACTGCTTATAGTGAACTTGAATCCGTCTTTTCCGGCAAAGAATATGTTCAGGGATATATTGACCATACAGCTGACGGTGACCTGATTACGGTTTATAAGCCGATTACGGACACCACCGGAAATGTCGTTGCAGTCCTTGGCAGTGATTACGACGCAGCAAATATTGTCAACAGCCTGGATAAATCCAGAAACCGCATTATCCAGATTGGTATTATCGGCATTGTCATTGCCATGTTGCTGTTAAATTTTGTCACTGACCGGATTATCAAGAGTGTACGCCTAATCAATGAAAAATTAGATGAACTGGTGCACAGTGAGGGAGATTTGACACGCAAGCTGGAAATTTCTTCTGGAGACGAGATGGAGTTGATGGCGGAAAATGTCAACGAACTGCTTGGATTTATCCGCAGCATTATGCTGGGAATCTCAGATAGTGCCGGTGAGCTTAACACCTCTACCGATATCGTTGTCACGAATCTGGGTAACGCCAGACAGAGTGTTCTGGGTGTATCTGCAACCATGGAGCAGATGAGCGCCTCCATGCAGGAAACGACTGCGTCACTGGGACAAATCAGCGAGGCGGTTTCCAATATATACCAAAACATAAACAATATCTCAAAAGAGGCACGGGATGGCGATTCCCAGACGGAACAGATTAAAGATAAAGCACAGGAGATTTATCAAAAAGCTGGAGAAGAACAACGCAATGTTCATGACAGCACAAAGAAAATGGCCGCTTCTGTTAGTGAAAAATTGGAAAAATCAAAGATGGTCAACGAGATTACACTTCTCACAGACAAAATTATTCAAATCGCTTCACAGACTAACCTGCTGGCTCTCAACGCCAGTATTGAGGCAGCACGTGCAGGGGAGGCCGGCAAGGGATTTGCTGTTGTCGCTGATGAAATCGGCAAACTTGCTGCTGATTCGGGGGAAGCAGCAACCCAGATTAGTCAGGTCAGCGAAGAAGTCATTATTTCTGTAGATGAACTTGCAAGCGAAACTTCCAAAATGCTTCGGTTTATGGACGAAGTGGCAGTCAACGGATACGGAGAACTGCTGGCTACCAGCGAGGATTACCGCAAAGATGCCGAGAATATCCATGAGATGATGGAACGCCTCTCTCATGACACGGAAACAATCAAGCAAGTTATGGACACCATCCGCGAAAGTATCAGCGAAGTCAACATTGCCGTTGAGGAGAGCACAAAAGGTGTCGTTAATGTCTCTGACAACACAACTGAGCTCTCGAATAATATTTGGGACATTGAACAGAAAGCAGATGTGAACAAAAATGTTGCCACACAATTGGAGGCTGAAGTTGGCAGGTTTAAGTTAAATTGACGCTGATAACTACTATTATAAAGAAAGATGCCAATATAAGCATGGAAAAAGATATGAAAGAACATAGTTTGCTCCACAGGATATCCGAATTTTTAGTACAAAATGCGAATCCTTCCATTGTTTATCATGTTAAAAACGATATTTTGAACAATATTACAGAATTGGAAAAAAAGGATTTGCAAGATAGAATTTTGCAAGAGAAAATAATCCAAAGTATTATTGCATGTCAAAAACAAAACGGTTGGTTAGGCAATGGTTTTCATGGGCCTAACAAAAATGCCGGACCATATGAAAATCAAGAGGTTGGTATAAAGTATCTTGGAGAAAAATTGGTGTATAAAGATACTCCTGTTCTGAAGAATGCAATAGAAGCATTCAAAACCGTAACCCCCAAATTGTTCGGCGAAGACGATACGGATTGCGACAGATATGCGGCCTCCGGGAAGGACATCATCAAAGCCGCTTGTGTTGCAAGAGCCGGCTATGAAGATATCTTTGATATTACAAAAGAAATTACCGCGGCACTGGAATCGTTTCGCAGAGTTACTGAAATAAAATCGGTGACGGACATTGTGAAAATAAGAAAAAGGCGACCCGAAAGAATTAATCCCGAGGGGATTGCATACGTTTTTAACGACTATGAGAAATGGCCCTGTTGGTATCATTTGGACATATTGGCCCATACAAACAGTTGGCGGAGCAGTGAAAATATAGCCATGCTGGCGGATGCTTTTAATAAGCTGCTGAGAGACACAGGCTTGGATTATTCACCCGCCTATTGTGTAGATATTGGGCACCTGGTTGGCTGTTGCGGCGCATTTAAAGAGGGTATGAAGCTGGGTGTGGAGGTGGATGGAGAGCACTATGTACTTCTGGATCTGGTGGAGTATATGTGCCGATGTGGTTTATACAGTCTTGTTCTGCCGCTGAAAAAAGAGGTTGATATAATTTTTGATTCAATAGATGAGCAGGGAATATGCCGTGCAAATTATGTGGAAAAGGCACTTAAGGGAATGGGAACCTATGGTGGCGGACAGCTTGAGGAGAATTGGAAGAGCAAGACT
>CAZSGT010000173.1:0-5104 GCA_964606215.1 uncultured Lachnospiraceae bacterium | reverse complement strand
CCTCCTTGAGCATTTCCATCGCCATTTCCATTTCCCGCACTATTTCCGTCGCCATTCCCATTTCCCTGACCATCGCCACCCTGATTTCCTTCTCCCTGGTTTCCCTCTCCGTTTTGATTTCCATTATTTTGGTTATTGCCGTTCTGGGACGAATTGTTCTGTCTATTCGTTCCGCTTGATATGGCACCTGCATCTGCCAGTGCACTGTCGGACAGCTTTGCAGAGGCTGCCAGCGCATCTACATTATCCATGTTTTCCAGCATCTCGGCCAGCTGCTCCTCCGTCATCTCTCCATTTTCCAGTGCTTTCTCCATTGCTTTTGCCAGCTTTTCCAACTCTTCTTTGGACAGATATTCGCTGAGGTTCGAAAGCAAATCCTTATTCTTCGCCACAGCATCACTTTTTTGCGCCATCTCGGAAAGCTTCTTTAAAAACTCTGCCTGACTGGCAAGATTTTTGTCCCCCAGTGCCTTTGCCAGGGCATCCAGCATTTCTTTGTTTTCTTCCCCGCCAAGTTCTTTGGCTGCCTCTTTTAATTTCTTTTCCATGCGCTGTTCGGCTTTGGCAATCTCTTTCTCATTCTCCGCTTTGGAAAGCTCCTCCATGGAATCCGAAAGAATTTTTGACAACTTTTTAATATCTTCTTCCGACAAATTGGAATCCTTTGCCAGCTTTTCCAGTTCTTTCTTCAGCGTCTCTGTGTCATCCACCTTATCTTCCACTGCCTTTGCCAGCTTATGTGCCAGGTCCGCCTCCTTCTTTGCCGGAGTGGGCAGAGCAGCCAGCAAAATCACACACACCATACTGATGCCAAACACCGTCAGCCACTTCCACGAAACGGAAAAACGAATCCTATGCCGGATATCAATACCAGGAATTTTTTCCAGTGTATCCATCCTCTGACACTCCGGGAAAAAACCACTCTCTCCAAACATCTCCACCGCTGTGGCAAATCGCTCCTGGTATCCCAGATCATCCACCGCCCGCGCCGCCTGTTTCATGTCCGGATAGGTCACCAGCGACCAAATCAATCCCACAATCAGAGAAAGCCCCAGAACTCCCAGCTGTATATGCACTGCATAGTATATCGGAAACACACAGGCAAAAATTCCTGTTATTGCAGCCAGAACCATTCCCACACTCAGACACCATATACATTTTTTCAGGACTGCGTGAATGCCAATCCGCATCCGCACCCGTGACAGAAACTGCCGAATCCTGCCCTCTTCCTGTTTCATATTTTTACCCACGCTGCAGGCCTCCTTTGCTCACGTTGCAACTCTCTGTTTTCTATATCATTTACAATCTCCTGCCACAGGCAACACGATATATTTATGTTCCCTGCTGCAGACCATCCCCTGCCTGGTTCTGGTTGTTGTTCTGGTTGTTGTTCCGTTTCTCCTTATATTTGCGCTTTCTCAACGGGTCCAGGCGCTTGGAAGCCAGCACGAGGAATCCCACAGCCAGTACAAGCTGGACAACCATGCTGATACTAAACCAGTGCTCCACAATAAAATTCGGTAATGTTCCTATAGTGTCAAGTATGCCTTCAAACAGATAGGTACCGCCGCCAATCTGCTGGGACATCATGCTGGCAATACTCATCACCGGACTCACAAGGAGAAGAACCAGACTGATGTCAATATTTAAATTCGAAAATGTGGGTGCATTTCCACTTTGCCCGGCTAAGGTCTGCAGCATATACAATGCAAAAATAATCATATAGGAGGCAAAACAAAGACAAATCGTCCCTGCATAGGTAAATACAGTAGCCACTATCGTCCGCTTAAACATTGCAGAACCCAGCACTCCCAGAGAACCAGTATATATGGCAGTTACCACCAGCAGTATCTCCAACTGCAGCAAATCCTTCATGGTAATACCACCCACGGAAAATACCACCGCAATGATGGGCAGGGAAGAGATTCCCAGCAGCAGCACCATGGCAATGGAAGACATCATCTTGCCAATGACAATCTGGGACGGGCGCATCTTCGTGGTCAACAAAATATCCAGAGTCTGCCGCTCCCGCTCCCCCGCAATGGAGCCTGCAGTAAAAATCGGAACCAGAAACAGTACCAGCCCGAACTGAATCGCTGCCATAACACCATACAGTATCAATGCATTCATATAATCTACACTGCCCTGATAATTGATATTAAAAGAAATTGAAAAGACAAACAATGTAATCAGCGACAATATGGCATTATATATGATGATTGTCGCTGCAAAACGCCAGCTTCGCACCCGGAGCAAAAGCTCTTTCCGAAATACGGGATTATGCAGTAATTTCATTTTCAAACGCCCCCTTCTTTCCTGTAATTTCCATAAAGACATCCTCTAAATTTCCACCGTTTCTGGCAAAGGAATGTACCGGAAAATCTTTGGCAACCATCATTTTCAGCAGCTCTCTTTCATCCTCCGGACCTCCGGTATATTTTACAATCAGCTTTTGTTCCTCTATGCTGATGGTCTCTACCAAAGGCAATTCCTTCAGAAATTCTACGGTCTCACTCACCATGCCCGTCACTTGGATTTCCAGTGGATTGGAGGTGTTCAAATGTCCCATAATCTCATCCACCGTGCCTTTTACTACCATCTTTCCTTTCTCAATGATTCCGATGGTGGTACACATCTGGGCAAGCTCCGGCAGGATATGGGAGCTGATTAAAATTGTCTTGCCCATATCATGAAGATTGCGCAAAATCTCTTTCATCTCAAAACGGGCTCTTGGGTCAAGACCGCTTGCCGGCTCATCCAGTATGAGAATATCCGGGTTGTGCACCATGCTTCTCGCCAGACACAGGCGCTGTTTCATTCCTCTCGACAGAGTGTCCACATAGGTGTCTGCCTTGTCCTTGAGATTTACCAAATCCATTAACTCCATACAGAGGTTGGTAGCATCCTTACCCACAATACCGTACGCCGAAGCATAAAACTCCATGTACTCAATGGCTTTCAGATTGTCATACACACCGAAAAAGTCTGGCATATATCCGATTCGCTCCTTGAGCCTGTCATTGTCCCGGAGAGCATCCACACCGTCTAACATCACGGTGCCAAAATCTGCCCGCAAAAGACCGCTGACAATCTTCATTGTTGTGGTTTTTCCTGCGCCGTTTGGTCCCACAAATCCAAACAGCTCTCCCTTTTCTATGTGTAAATTCATATGGTTTAATGCCATAAACCTGCCATACCGTTTACATAAATTTTGAATTTCTAACATGTTTTCCCTCGTTTCTGCATACGCATGTATGCGTTTTGCTCTTTGCGCATATTGCTTTTTATTGATTGCCAGTAATCCGGAGCATTGGCACTAACCATCCATCTCCATTGTTTTTCATTTCAAAGGTCAATACCACCTCATTTTCATCTGTTACATAATCTTTGGTTAAATCAAACTCTCCTGCCTCGCCATCCTTGAAAATCACTTCCTCTTCACCGGTTTTCTGGTTCAGAATTGAAATCTTTCCGTCAAAGATGTTGTATCCCCACTGACTGTAATCTGCACTCTTGCCCAGATACCAAATTGTCTGCAAATTCAAATCTTTGTCAAAGGCATATTTCTCTGTAATCTTATCGTGATAGCAAGCCCGGTCTGCATCATACATATCATTATTTTTATTCGTAACATCATACATGGATATGTCGCTAATCATGGTATTTGTACCGTCGCCCATGGAAAGTGAAAGCTCGTAGCAGTAAATGGTCATACCGCTGCCATCATAATCCAGGGTATCCACAAAACTATTGTCATCCACAAAACCAATTACGTAACAATGTCCGTCTGCAAAATCTGTCTTCGTGGAAAAGAAAGCTTCAAGTGCATGGCTCTGTCGGTATTTTTTGTATTTCATGCTCTCCGCCGGTGCCATATCCCATACAGTATAACCGGTAAGGGATTTGAGAGCATTGTCTCTGTCCTGCCACAGACCCGTAGGCATATACACGCTCTTTACTCCTGCCACACTGGCACTCTTGCCCACTGGCAAATTACCCAGAGGATATACAAAACCGTCGCTGTAGAGCATGGCTTCCTGTATATCTTTCCCGGTATTATTCGTCACAGAACCCTCCATGACAAAATCCTTGTAAGATATCTGCCCTTCCACGTTTCCCTCTACCTTGACAGTATCCCGCTGGCAAAGATATACACTGGAGAAGGTAGACATATTGTCTAACAAAACCATGGTGCTGTCCGTGCCATACTCAATCCCGTATTGATAATCTGCATTGTTCTGACCTCTGTTGTAAGGATAACTATAATAATAATCTTCCTGAATCAACGGCGTGATATCTGCATTTCCCGCCAGCTCCATGGTGGTTCCCTTGTTGTCCGGCACCATCACGCCAAAATAATTCTTTCGGGACACTGCATCCAGATTGTCCTCGCCATTTATCTCCACCACGGAAATATAATTGATCTTCGGTTTCTGAAGACGGGTTCCCATACCGATAAAATAAATCATCAGTGCAAATCCAACTGCACATGCCGGAATCACTCCCCACAAATACTGGCGGATATCTTTTTTCTTGAAAACAACATACAATACCGGCCCTATCAGCAGGATATATACCACCAGAATCAATGCATACAGCAGTGTATTGGGAAGGTCAACGTTTTCCGACAGTCTCAGTGCATTGATAAGGGAGTCGCCTGCCATTCCCTGCTGTCCATTTTCCTCCTGCTCCAACTGCTTTTTCTTTGCCATGGAAAGATTATTCTCACATACAGATGCCAGCACGCTTCCCACCGAATACCACATATCTTTATCCAGACCAAAATCCACACCGGACACCAGAATATTTCCCTGTCCGTAGGGGATTTTTTGAATCAGTACATGTTCCCCTTCCTCCAAAACACTCTGGGCATTCTCCATCTTCAGCTGCAGCACGGTTTTTTCCATTTCTTTAAGTACAATCCCATCCCGGATTGTCTGCTTTTCCTCATCGGACAATTTAAAATTCAGCTTTTCTTTCAGAGCATCCTCATCAAACTTTTTTGATAGATACGTGTAAATCTCTCCGTTTTCCATCAACAGGTTTTCAGCGCCATCTTCCAGCCACTCAATCTCGCTGCTGTAAGAGGCACTGAGATCTGTAC
>CAZSGT010000172.1:0-5116 GCA_964606215.1 uncultured Lachnospiraceae bacterium | reverse complement strand
CATTTGCGGCACATAAAGAAGGAGGTCCGCCTTTCCCGGAAAAAATACCGGAATGTCAAGGCAGGAAAACACCGGATAAACGGATACCAGGCCTTGGGATATTCCCGTGTCCGCTACGTGCCAACCATTGACGGACTGGAAAATGATTATGGGCGTACGGCGAGACAGCGCCGGGTGATGCAGGCTGTGTTTTCCAAGGTAAAGAGCCAGTCCATGTCCAAGTGGCTGTCCATCGCAAAGGAAGTTTTGCCGGAGATTACTACAGACCTTACCAATGAGGAAATTATGCAGTATATTACGGATATCATCATGTTGGGAACTACGGAACTTGACCAGATGCGTATTCCGGTGGACGGGGCTTACACCGAGAGCAAGATTAACGGCGCCGATGTTTTGGAAGTTGACCTCACAGAAAATACAAATAAACTGCAGGATTTCCTGTTTAACTACAGGGGAGAGAAATAGGCGTTATGGATTGTATTCGTATTGAAAATCTGGAAATATATGCCCACCATGGGGTGATGCAGGAGGAAAATGTACTGGGACAGAAGTTTTTGCTCAGCGTGGAGATGGAAACAGATACCCGGACTGCCGGGTGCAGTGATGCCCTGGAGCATTCCACGGACTATGGTGAGGTGGCACATTTTATTAAAAATTATTTTGAAAAGCATCAATGGAAACTGCTGGAGGCAGCCGCCCACCATCTGTGTGAGCAGCTGCTGTTGCAGTTTCATAAGATTTGGCGCGTGGTTCTGGAAATAAAAAAGCCCTGGGCGCCGATTCTGCTTCCCCTGGAGTATGTCTCCGTCAAGGTGGAAAGACGATGGCATAGGGCATATCTTAGTATTGGTTCAAATATGGGGGATAAGGAGCAGAACCTGCGGACTGCGCTGGATGCTTTGCAGGCAGATGAAAAGACGAGGGTTGCCAGGGTTTCAAAGTTTCTTGTGACAGAGCCAGTGGGAGAGGTAGAGCAGGAGGATTTTCTCAACGGAGCAGTGGAAATTGCCACACTGCGCACACCGGAACAATTGTTGGAGCTGGTGGCACAGATTGAAGAAGATATGGGGAGAAAACGAGAGATTCACTGGGGACCCCGTAATATAGATCTGGATATTGTCCTGTATGAGGACGTGGTCATGGATACAGAAAAACTGACGATTCCCCACAGGGAAATGTTGAACCGCCAGTTTGTACTGGAACCTCTATGTGAAATTGCACCCCAGGTAAAGCATCCCTGCGCACAGCAGTCAGTATACCAGCTGTGGGATGCATTCCGAAAAAATAAGGAATAACCAAGATAGCCACATGTAAATATAATGTCCTGTGATATATTATATCTATCACAGGACATTATATTTTTTATGGAAAAATCTATTTGGTTTTAGTCTTCTGTTTTTCCGGGATTGAAGCCTTTGATTGCCCCGTTTTTCGTAATGTAATACACGTTTTTTAAATCATAGGATGCGAAAAAGATATACTGGCTGGTGGTATGAATATAGTTGTAATCGCCAGAAATCACCAGGTTGGAATTGCCAGAGGCAAGGTCCAGTTCATATAAGCCGTTGTCATCGGTGGCGTTATCTACCTGATAGTAGATTTTGTTTCCGTCATAACTGAAATTGTAGGCACAGATTCGTTTGTCTGTCAGCAGAGCTGGCTCTGTGCCGTCGGCATGCACACAGGCCAGCTTGTAGTCCTGGTCCATATCCATATAGTAAATCATGTTGTTGCGGTATAAAACATTGGTACAATTTCCTTTGTAGATGGTTTCCTCTCCACCGTTCAGGCTCATGGAATGAATATAGTGGTCGGCATCGTATCCGGCATAATAAATCCTGTCGTTTACAATGCAACAGGGGGTGGCGCCGTCTTCGGTGAGAAGGGTATCGCTTTTTCCGTCAATAGCGTTGCGGTATAAGTCAAGACCGCTGCCCTCTTCATAATGCTGATAATAAACATTATTTCCGTAAAGTGTCGCCGTCTGGGTGGGACCATTATAGAGCTGGCCGAGATTTTTGCTTTTCTTGTGCAGGCGGTACAGACCCACATTGCTGAAGGATAAAAAGATATTGCCCACGGCGCCCTTTCTATCATTTCGTCTGGTATAAAATAAATATTTTCCTGCAGAATTTATGTAGCTGACATTGTCGTCATATACCTTCTGTAAATCTCCCAGTTCCAAATCCATGCTGTACAAAGTGCCATCGTCGTCCATGTTGGAAAAATAAATCCGTTTTTCCTCTGCATCTTCGCAGAAGAGACCACCGTTGAGCAGGTTTCCACTGCTGTTTCCGATGGTGTGCTCATCCTCATAGGGAGTCACCCGGCTGAAAAATTTTGGAAGGAAAATCAAAGCTGCAAACACGCAGGCAGCAATGAAAATTCCGGCAACAATACGGAAAGTTTTCTTTTTTTTCATAGTAGTTCCCCATTTCTTCAGGCGTAAAAAGGTGTAAAAACACCGGATGCCTGTCTTCAGTTTCGATAATATGCTGGTTTGCCAGGCGCCATCTGGTTGCTGGATCAGATGGTTTCCCAAAAGCAACTGCATATATTATTTATTATATCTTTTACAAAGCAAATATGCAATCCTTAACTAAAACTTTACATTTTTGTCAAAATCCAGTATGATAGTAAAACATGTAAGTATATACGCAGGTTCCGAATTATGCGCAATAAATGCGCGTAGATGGAGGTATAATGTAAAAAATAAGCTTGATAGCTTATTTTTTACACAACTATTTGTGTCGGAGCGTCACAAATAGCCATGATGGCAGAAGAGAAATCGCTTTCGCGAATTTCTCTTCGCCCCGTCGCGTAAACGCTCCGGAATGGAGATTATTATGATTCGATTAGCAGCAATTTTTAAAGATAATATGGTGATTCAGAGAGAGAAGAATGTTCGGATTTTCGGATACTGTAATCCGGAAGATTCCATTGAGGTGAAGATGGAAGAAATCCGGGTACAGGCGGAGAAAAAAATACAGGGTGACAGGGCATATTTTGAAGCGGTTCTTCCACCCATGAAAGCAGGAGGTCCCTATCTGCTTACGGTGTACAGTGAATATGAAGAGTGCCTGATACATAATGTCATGGTGGGAGAGGTGTGGCTGGCAGGCGGTCAATCCAATATGGAGCTGGAACTGCAAAACAGCGCAGATGGTGCACAAGTAGTGGCAGGAATGAAAAAACAATCCATTCGTTTCTATCAGGTGCCCCGCATTGGTTTTGTGGGAGAGGAGTTAGATGGGGCGGAGGAGAATACCTGTTGGCAGGAATGCGATGCAGAGACGGTGGGAACCTGGTCTGCTGTGGGATATTATTTTGCATCACGGCTGGCAGGGGAACTTTCCGGTGTGACGGTGGGCGTCATCGGCTGTAACTGGGGCGGCACGTCGGCGTCCTGCTGGATGAGTGAGGAAAGCCTGGCGGCATGCAGGGAAACCCAGATTTTTCTGGATGAATACCAGGATGCCATGGCAGGCAAAACTTTGGAAGAGTATAAACAGGAAAAGGCAGAATACGAAATCTACCATGCAGAGTGGGAGCGAAAATCCCAGGAATATTATGCCACCCACGAAAATCCCGCATGGTGTGAGGTGATCGCCTATGCCGGGGAAAACCGGTGGCCGGGGCCCATGGGACCAGAAAATGAATACCGTCCCGCAGGTTTATATAAGTCCATGCTTCAAAGGATTGTGCCCTATACGCTGGGAGGCGTGATTTTCTATCAGGGAGAAAGTGACGACGGAAAACCAAGGCAGTATTATACACTGTTTCAGAATATGATATCCCATTGGAGGGAGATTTTTAAAAATAATAAGCTGCCCTTTTATTTTGTCCAGCTGCCCATGTTTATGAATGCGGGGGATGAGGATTACAAGAACTGGCCGCTGATTCGGGAGGCACAGATGCGGGTGTATGAGAAGCTGAAGCATACAGGAATTGTGGTTGCCCTGGACCTTGGGGAGTTTAATAATATTCATCCTCTGGATAAAAAAAGCGTGGGATACCGGCTGGCAGACCAGGTGTTGTATGGGGAGTTTGGCAGAAAGGATATCTGTGCATTTGGACCAATTTACAGGGAGTATGTGGTGGAGGGAGACAGCGTGAGAATATTTTTTGATTATGCAGAAAACGGTTTTATACAGACCGGGGACGCAGTCAGCGGATTCGAGATTGCCGGGGATGACAATGTGTTTTACCCGTCACAGGCTGAAATAGATAAGAATACCATCTATGTACATTCCCCTATGGTGGCCAGACCGGTATATGTCCGGTATCTCTGGACAAATTATGCGCCAGTGGAGCTGTTTGGAAAATGTGGTCTTCCGGTTGCGCCGTTCCGGACCAGCATGGAAGATGAATGCAGCGATGAAGTGGCGTCTTCCGGAGTTCAGTACGGGACCACCGTATAAGAGGAATAAAAGACAAAAAATATGAGACAAAATAATCGGGCAAACCGCCCCGATTGGTTGACAATGGTAAAATGGTGGGATATAATAGATAAGATGTACTAATTATGGGTTTTTGGGCAATCTGCACAGTCTGGTTGCCCTGCATGATATTACGATTTGGAGGTAAATTATGGCAGACAAGAAAAATATTTTGACGTATGAGGGCTTGAAACGCCTGGAGGATGAGTTGCAGGATTTGAAGGTAAACCAGCGACGTGATGTGGCGCAGAAGATTAAAGAGGCGAGAGAGCAGGGAGACTTGTCTGAGAATGCGGAGTATGACGCAGCAAAAGATGAACAGAGAGATATTGAAGCACGGATTGAAGAAATTGAAAAAATATTAAAAAATGCAGAAGTTGTGGTTGAAGATGACGTAGATGTCAATACTATTAACATCGGATGTATGGTGAAGATTCGTGACGTTGAGTTTGATGAGATTATGGAATATAAGATTGTTGGTTCTACAGAGGCAAACTGTCTGGATGGGAAGATTTCCAATGAGTCTCCGGTGGGAGCAGCACTGATTGGCGCTACCATTGGGGAAACCATTGAAGTGGAGACCCAGGCTGGCATTGTGAAGTACGAGATTTTAGAGATTGAAAAGTCCAGGGGCTAGTAGAAGGGATACTCAGATTGAATGCAGACAACTGTATGAT
>CAZSGT010000171.1:0-5126 GCA_964606215.1 uncultured Lachnospiraceae bacterium | reverse complement strand
GACTATGACAAGACCACGGTGTTACTCCAGTGTGTATTGACAGAGACAAAGAATAATGATGTTATCGCCCTGCTAGGGAAGAATTTCCCCAGCCGGATTGAAGTGGTCAGGGGCGGCAGTGTAGCTATAGAAGCAGTTAGCATGACAGATAGATAGAGGAGAGACGCTGTATGTATTTTAAAAAAATTAATGAAAATGCAGTGAGCTGTGTAATTTCCGAGGCGGAGATTGAAGAGGAAGGCTTAACCATGGATGATTTTTTCATGAACCGGAAAAAGGCGCAGGAATTTTTGGAACGACTGGTAGATAAAGCATACGAAGAGGTGGGATATGTGGCTGGCACCGGTATGGTTTCCATGCAGATGATGCGCATGCCGGATCACAATCTGTCCATTACCATAAATGAGACGCCTGCAGAGGATATTCCCATGATGTTGGACCATATGCAGGATTTGATGGCGCAGATTCATCCGGAAATGGCAGAAGATATCATGGATGAGCTGGAGGATATGGACGAAGAAAACCGGATTGAGATTGCCAAGGATATTATCAACCAGTTCCTTTCCAAGCTCAGTCCCGGGCTAAATGCAGATGGCGTGAAAGGTTCCAGGGAGACTGGACAGACGGCGTCTGGTGAAATGGCGGCGTCCAGTGAGACCGCAGTGAGGAAGAGCACAGCGTCGGCAAAAGAGGAATCTGACAAAAAAGAGCGGGTATCCCTGCCTCTTACCTTTGCTTTTGACAGCCTGGAGGAAATCGAAGAGTTTGCGGCAGCAAACAAAGAATACATTAAGGGAACATCCCGGGTATATCACGACGACAGGAAGAGGAAATATTATCTGCTGCTGCGCAGGGGAAGATTGTCCTTTGACGCCTACGAGGAAATATGCCAGCATGCCATGGAGTACAGCATCCTTACCTCCCGTTCGGAGACCTTCGTAAAATATCTGGAAGAGCATGCAAAATGTGTCATTCGCAAAGATGCGCTAAAGATTCTGGCAGAAATCTAAAATCCAGTTGTCATCGGAAAGACTTGAATTGGATGGATGTGGATTGATACGGAGAATCCAATGGATGACAATGAAACCGTGTAGATTGGAGAAAGCACCAAATGATAAAAAGTGCATCATTTGGTGCTTGTTTTTTACTATGTATTATTCAAAATCTTTCTCACTGACAAGTCCCCGGATAAAGTCTTCAAAGGTATCTGCTAAAGGAGTGATTTTATAATCATATTCCTGGTCAATATGTACTACCTTCGGCTCTCCCTGAGGACCACACTCCCGGTAGTCCAGAAAAATCATATCATGTCCGGCGCTGGGACAATCACAGACTGCTACACCAATGGCAGGGTATTCCCATTCATCAATCATAAACTGACTGCCAAAATTTCCACACAAGGAGTTGTCCTTATCTCTTCCAATGCCAAGAATACCTGTGATTGCCACATGGTTATCTGACCAGCTGGTGGGGGTATTGGTTGGGAAGCGGGTGTTGACAGGAATACCACCGTTATGTTGTTTTATCAGCCAGATATAGGAGTCAGGCAGCTTGTAGCCCAGTTCCTGTTCCACGCTGGCAATCTGCTCATCTGAGGGTGAATCGCTGATATACTCCTGTTTTGCATATTGGCTGTCGTTCCAAAAATTTGTAAAATCAAAGCCTTCAAACATTTCGTTCATTCCTCCAATTTCATTTGTGATTTTATTTTAAACATTATAACACAAAACATATGGGATATGGTGAATAAATGGAAATATTTTAGTGGATGTTTTATGTGGATTCCTTTTTTCTATTGTTGTAGAAAAACATGACTACAGCAGTAGAACAAATAATAAAATATCCAATAAAGCTTAATAAATCCGGTATCTGTTCAAAGAGGAAGAAACCGAGCGCGGCGGCAAATATAATCTGTGAGTAATCATACACAGAAATTTCTCTTGCCGGGGCATAACAGTACGCTGCAGTGATGGTGAACTGTCCTCCGGTGGCGGCCAGTCCTGCGCCCAGCAGGTATAACAGCTGGGTGGCGCTCATAGGCACAAAATGGAGGGCGAGATACGGCAGTGTCACCAAACAGGAAAAGGCGGAGAAGAAGAATACAATAAAAGGACCGGCAACCCCGCGGTTTCCCAGCTTGCGGACCATAGTGTAGGCAAAACCGGCGCAGATACCTCCTGTCAATCCGATACATGCAGGGATAAATTCTACATTGTGGAGGGAAGGACGGAGGATAAACAGGCATCCGGCAAATGCTACGCAGACAGCCCCTGCCTGAAACAGGGTCAGGGATTCCTTTAACAGGACATAGGAAAACAGCAGAACGAAAAAGGGGGACATTTTGTTTAGCATGGATGCATCTGCAAGGTCCAGTTTCCCGATGGCGTAGAAGTTGCAGATAATACCCAGGGTGCCGGTGGCTGCCCGCAGGAACAGATAGCCGTAATCGCCCTTTGTTTTGGGAAGAGGCGTCCGCTTCTTCAGGAGAATACCCAAGGCAAAAAATACCGCCACAAAATTGCGGAAAAAGGATTTTTCGATGGCAGGTAAATCCCCGGCAAGCCGGACAAAGGCATTCATAAAGGCGAAACAGAATGCAGATGCTATGATTAGCAGTATGCCTTTATATCTGTCCGGAATGGTTTTGTCTATAGTCATAAAGCAGTCTCCCTTCTCTTTGTAGTACGTCACGATACAAGTATAACGAATATGCAGTGATTGCAGTCTGATTTGCTTGAAACTGTTAAAAACTCGATATCCGTTATACTAGCACGAAGTGAAAAGATTGTAAACAATACAGAGGTGCTATAGATTTTTTTAATTTGATGGTTTATAATATATGCGGATATAGAAAAATAATTAGTGAGCGAGGATGAAAATACATGGATTTACGAGCGGGTTTTGCTATACTGGCAGGCAAATGCAGCGCCAGGGTATTACGGCTTTTGGGAAAAGGCGGAACCAGTTTGCCGGGTCGGATTGTGACAAAGCTATGTCCGGATATTTTAGGACGGCTGGCAAAAAATATGAAGATTATCGCAGTGACAGGGACGAACGGAAAGACCACCACCTGTCATATTATACGGGATATTTTACAGGAGAGCGGATACAGTCTTTTTTGCAACGATTCCGGGGCAAATCTCCTGCAGGGAGTGGTGTCTTCCTTTGTGGAAGCGGCGTCTCTGAGTGGAAAGATTCCCTGTGAAGTGGCATTGCTGGAGTGCGACGAGGCTGCCATGCAGAGTATTGTAAAGCATTTTGGCAATCTGGATGTGACGGTGGTGGTGACAAATATTTTCCGGGATCAGCTGGACCGCTATGGAGAAGTGCTGGTGACGGTTAATAAAATTAAAGAGGCATTACAGTATATTCCCCAGGCAAAGCTGTGTCTCAATGCAGACTGTTCCCTTACCACATCCCTGAAGGATATGCCAAATGGCGGCGTGACCTTTTTCGGAGTGGACAAGCCGCTGTATGAAAGCAGTTCCACGGATATATCCGATGCCGTGTACTGCCTGCACTGTAAGACAAAATATCAGTACAAGTACCGGACATTCGGGCATCTGGGGGGATTTTACTGTGACCATTGCGGGTACCGCCGCCAGGACAGTGATGTTTCCATTGACCGGGTCATTTCCTGGGAGGACGTGGGAGCCACGGTGGCGTTACAGATTCATGGAAAAGAATATGAGGCAAAGGTTTCCCTGCCAGGAGGCTACAATCTTTACAATGCGCTGGCGGCGTTGACGGCAGGTGTAGTAATGGAGATTCCGGTGGAGACCATGATTCCAGTACTTGGAAGGCTGACCACCCATTTTGGCAGAATGGAGCAGGTGGCTCTTGGAGACAGCGTGCTGCATCTGGTGCTGGTGAAAAATCCTGCCGGCTTTAACGAAGTAATTCAATATCTGATGCAGAGAAAACCTGTTGGAAATATAGTGTTCGGGTTAAATGACAACTATGCGGACGGCAAGGATGTGTCGTGGATTTACGATGTGGAGTTTGAGCGGATGCTTTCCTGTGTGGGCGCAGTGAAGAATTTTTATTTTACCGGGATTCGGGCGTATGATATGCAGGTGCGGTTAAAATATGCAGGATTTCCAACGGAGAAGTTTTTGGTGGAAAAGGACTATAAAACGTTGATTAGCTCGCTGCAGCCCCAGGGCTGTGAGAACTATCTGGTATTGTCCTACACGTCCATGCTGGCGTTTCGGGACGCCCTGAGTGAATTTGTACATCTGGATAAATATAAAGCATAAAGAAAGAGGTAGCATATGGAAATTAACATATGTCATTTATACTACGACATTTTGAATCTCTACGGGGATAACGGAAATATTTTGTCTATGAAGAACCGTCTTGCCTGGCGGGGAATTGACAGCCGCATTGACAGGGTATCCTTTGGAGCCATGAAGGAACAATGCGATTATGATATCGTATTTATCGGAGGCGGGCAGGATTTTGAGCAGGACCTTCTGGTAAAGGATTTGATGACATACAAGGCGGAGTGGATGCTGCAGGCAATCGAAAACGGCACGGTGTTTCTGGGAATTTGCGGAGGATATCAGCTTCTTGGCAAATATTATGAGATGCCGGACGGCAAGCGGGTGGATTTTCTGGGAGGAATCAATGTGCACACCACCAGCTCCCCCAAGCGTCTCATTGGCAACATCGCATTCCGCTGTGAGGCAAACGGCGAACTGCCAGTGGTAGGCTTTGAAAATCACAGCGGACAGACCTGGCTGGGAGAGGGTGTGGAGCCTTTGGGGACTGTGGTGCATGGATTTGGAAATAATGGAGAGGATGGCACGGAGGGCGCCAGATATAAAAATGTGTTTGCCACATACAGTCATGGACCGCTTCTGCCCAAGAACCCTCAGTTTTGTGACACGCTTTTGCAGACGGCGCTGTCTAAAAAGTATCCGGGGTATGAGCTGTCTGAACTGGACGATTCCATGGAGACCATGGCGGCAAAGGACTGCCTGCAGGTTTGTTTCGGCGGGGAGTAACATCTTATCAAGAAGGATAAATTTATTTGTATCCTCAGAGAGTGTCTGTGGTCATTTATCTTTAGGGAAACGCTGATTAAAGCGTTTCCTGCGCCGGATTTGCGCCGCAAGGCGGCA
>CAZSGT010000170.1:0-5152 GCA_964606215.1 uncultured Lachnospiraceae bacterium | reverse complement strand
GTAAACACCAGCGTAATCTTGTAGACTTCTCCCTGTTTGTCATATACATACACCCGGTAATGACAGGCTTTTTGATTCTTCTTTAACTGCTGGATTTGTTTTTTTATCTTTTCACCAGTATTGCAAATTCTCTCTCCTGTATTGCAGTCGTTACCATTCTCTGCCAGGGCAAATATCCGGTCTATCCCGGCCATACCGGGAACTGCCCCGCCGTGAATCACACAGTGACCGCCGCCAGCGTACACCCCGCCGGAAAGAATCATGGCAATATCCCTTGTTTTACACGTAGCATCCACCCAGGGCAGGGAAGTTGCCAGAAACAGGCTGGAAAATCTGTGTAACCCCCGCAATATTGCCTGAGTCCGCTCCGGCACCCCGGTCTTTCCATGAGGCACCAGCGTTCCGTCCACATCAAAGAAAAATGCCCTCGGAAATACCGGAATCCGAAATGCCGGATACTTTCCGAACATACACAGTGCTTCCAGCGTCCGGTTGCAGTAGGACAGATAACAGCTGCAATGTTTTCTGTGACAGGGATTGTCTGTTTGCCCTGTACCATCAAACATCCGCCTTTGCGGCAGACTCTCATACAAATTCCAGTGGCTTCCCCTGTCTATATTACATCGTTTGCAGCTTCCATCCCCCTCCACAAAAACGTTTCCTCTACAATCCGAAACATCGGCCTCCGGAGGCACTGATTCCAGAAAGAAGAAAGGGTCTATCTCCAGAAAAGCAAGCATTTCCTCCTGGCTGTAAGCTCTGTTTAAACCATCAAAACGATTTACCCAAAGATATACCTCTGCCGGAAGCTTCTCCCGCAGCCACCGGATATCCTCTCTCTGCTCCGGCACTCCCACGGTTCCCACGCAAAAAGAAATTTCTTTTTCGAGCAAAATCTGACACTGACGCAAAAAAGCTTCCCTCGTAGTCATGGTGGGATGAAAGGTACACCATAGCCGGAGCTTTTTTAATTCTCCCCCCTGTTCCCTGTACCGGGCAAGCATATGCTCCACTGGAAAACTTCCATTGGTCTGGGCACCTACCAGCTCAATATGTTCCTGTCTGCTAAGTCTCGCCATTTCCCGCCAGTAATATTCATGTATCAACGCTTCCCCGTAGGGCACAATCTGTACGGCGCAGGTCTGCCCGTCCATCCCGCAGAGTGTATCCACAAAGCGGACCAGCTGCATTTCATCCTGCTCCAGCTCCTGCACTGAAACCGGTTTTTTAGAAAACGGACAATATTCACAGGCATAATTACAGGACTTCAAACTTCCCCGGTAATACCACTGTTTTCCCCTTACCTGTTCCCCTTTCCTCATCGCGTTCCCTTCCTTCTCATTTCTTTTTCATTGCCAGCTTTCCATCCGCTGCCGGACGGCAGAAGAAATCAACTGGGGTCCCAGCCCATCCGACCGTGCCATCCCCTCCTCTGTCAACTGGATATGCCTGTCTGTATACCGCACATATCCCTTCTTTTCCCACGCCTGTAGCTCTGGAAAATCCTGCTCTGCCTCGCCGCCAAAATGTGCCCGGTACTCTTCCTTTTTTAATCCGTTTCCAAACAAGATATGCTTTATCACATACCGCCGTTTCTGCTCTTCCTCCGACAAAATATACCCGTGCTCCACACTGAGAAAATCTTTCGTGTCCATATATGCAGACAATCTTTTCAAACACCCCTCCTGCCCCAGGGCATAGGGCGTGCAAAAATGTAAATTTCCCACATAGCTTCTTCCGCCGCAGCCCAGGGAAATGGTATTGGAAAATCCACAGGAAACGTCCATCCGCTCTTTTGTCCGCACAAAACGCCGCATGGAATCCTGGCGGTACCCCTGCCCCGTCAGAAAATCCCTTGCCGTCTCATAGAGCCTTCTCACATGTTCTTCTTCCTCCCCGGTGCGCTCGTGATAACCCTCCCGGTACAATGCCGTTCCCGGCTTAATATAAAGAGGATACCCTTTCAGTTCCTCCGGTGTATACTCCAATGCACCCTCCAGGGAAACCAGCAGGCTTTCTCGGGTCTGTCCCTGAATCCCGTAAATAATATCTATATTGACCGTGGGAAACCCAACCTGCCGGATACGTGCCAACGCCTCACAGACGGCGTCCGGGCTGTGAAACCGATGCAGCGCGCGCAGCTCTTCCTTAACGAAACTCTGCACGCCAATACTAATCCGGCTGCATCCGTGGGCTTTTAGTATCTCCAGTTTTTCCAGTGTGGTCTGATTTGGAGAAGTCTCCACAATGACAGGTGTATCTTCTCCCGGAATGGCAAAAAATTTTTCCGAAATTTTAAAAATTCGTTCCAGTAATCTCTCCGGAAGCATCAACGGCGTCCCTCCTCCAAAGGTCAAATCCGCAAACGCCACTCCTTCCGGCAGAACCGACGACAGCTGCGCCGCCTGCCGCTCTATAGCATCAATATACCGCTCCATATACTCCTCCGAGGCCCCTGTCACGGAAAACAGATTACAGTACCCGCACTTGTACTGGCAGAAGGGAATATGCACATATAAGCTGTTCTCTTTCCCACACAGACCTGGCAGCCAGTCCGTAAGCCTGACATTCTCCAGCTTCCGGTATGCAGTCTTATGAGGATAACTATACATATACTGGGTATATAATTTTTCTTTATCCATGCCTCTCTCCAATCCTGAAACATCCGAATTATATTTCCTATACTGGTTAGGGTGTCAAAAGGTATATTTTTATATTGTCTTCGCCAATCTAAACCAGAAATATGAATGATAGATTGTTTTGACATCCTAATCCCATTCTATAAAAAAGTGTTTATATGGCACCGCATTTACAATAGGATGATTGATTCCATGATACCACACCCCATCCTCCCCATAACAAGTGCCATGGTCCGAACAGCATATCACAAAAGTGTCGCCTTTCTGTTTAAAGCGTCCAAACAATCTTCCCAGTTCACCGTCCACATAACGCAGCGCCATGCGGTGGCTCTCCACACTGTCCCGCTTCTCCCCCTCCAGATAGAAGTAATTGGGATAGTGCAGCGCCGAGAAATTTATATACATCATCAGGCGCTGATTTTTCTCTGTTTCATCCAGAATTTTCACCGCCTGGTCCACCTGGTGGGCGGCAGACTCTTTTACCTTGCATCCAAAGGAGGGATGCCAGTAACTATGGGAAAAATACCCAGGCATCACCCTTCCCATCTCCGTGCGCTTGTCAAAAAAACTGACTCCGCCAATACAGTGGGTTTCGTATCCCTCTTCCGCCAACGCCTGTATCCAGGTTGGTGTCTTGAAATTGTAAGCACCCTCCGGCGCCTTTCTGCCCATGCCTATATCCTGGGAAAAGAACAGCTTTTCCCGGTTCTTCATATCTGCAACCTCTGCATCTATGGGCAAAAAACCTGCAAACATTGCCTGATGGGAGGGATAGGTAAAATTCCCCGGCGCCTGACAGCTCCGCCATGTTCCATAGCTGTTTAACACCGGAGTGCCACCGTTTTTCTCCTCCTCCAACGCCACATCCAGCCGCAGGGAGTCAATACACGCAAATAAAATGTCATACGCCCCCACCACCTGGTTCATATCAATCTCTCTTTTATTTTCCATGGATTGTCTCCTCCCCGCACTGCCTTAGCAGTCTTCACGTGCACCGCTGTCCATTTGCATATCTCCCAGCATTTGCGTTGGGTACACATGCCTTCCAGATACTGCATTACGACTGCTGTCCCAGCATCCAACGTATCTGCTCCTTATAAATCTCATTTTTACCAAATATATCCTGATAAATCAAATCTCCCTGACCGTTTATCTCGATAATCCGCGGCTTCCGGCTGCCCTTTTCCAGCAGGATATCGATTCCCGCCACTTGCAGCCCTGACACTGCCTCCATGGCGCATTCACAGAGTGCATCGATTTCTTCACAGGTGTCCCTGCCCAAACCGATAACCGTCCCATCTGCCGCCTGGTTATTCAGATGAAGATTGGTGATAGGGGACGCAGACCGGCGCACCACCATATGCTTTCTTTTTCCGAACTGCCAGACCACCCGCAAATCATAACTCTTCCCACCCACCGTGTCCTTTGGAATCCATTTTTCAGCCATGACGTCCATTGGAATCAATGCTTGAATCAGCTCCGTTATTGGTTTCTCCTCCCGCATCATGCGAATCTTCTTTGTATTTATGACACGGGTTTTCTCCAGAACACAGGAAGTATACGCTGCCATCTTCCCGCTGCTTCGCTGCCTGCGAATCGCCACAACCCCTGCGGCTCCGGAAAAACGCACCGGTTTCAAAAATACTGCCGAAACATTCTCTTCATCCATACGGGCATATAACTGCTCTGCACTGTCCACACGCTCCATAAAAACCGGAGTTACCGGTACCCCTGCAGCGCTGAGAATGGCTTTCATCTTTCTTTTATCCAGCGCATCCAGAATCCCCTGGGGGGAATTTATAAAAGAAAATTTCCCTGCCATCTCCTCCAGGGCATGTGTGTACATCCGTAACTGTGTTTCCATTTGGGAAAATTCGGCAGTCTGATAAGAGGGCGGTTCCAACTTGATAACCGCCCTCTGAGAATCTGCGTAATGGCAAAGCAGGTTTTCCAAACCGGAACCCCGGTATATCCTGTCCCAGTCCATAAACTGTACGGGTACATCCAAATCCTTTGCCGCCTTTATAAAATATTCCGTACGCTTTGTATCCTTCGTTCCGATTAAGCCTATCATCACTCTGTCAACACCGGCCAGTAATACAGCTCACCATCGTAATCGTCCGCCTCCTGCTGATCCTCCAGGTTCGCCTCAATCCCTTCCTTATCACACATGACAGAAATCTTTTTCATCATATCATCAGAAAGGAAATGATGCTGCAGATTTAATTTCTTTAAACCCGAATAGTTTGGAAGTTCCTCTAAAAGCATAGCTCCGCCCTTATCCGTTATGGTACCACAGGACAAATCCAATGTGGAAATCTGGCTCATGTATTTGCTGTCCAGCACTGCCTGCGTAATTTCATCCTGTATTTCGCTGTCCGTGATACCCAGATATGTAAGTCCGGAAAAATCTGACTCCGCAAGCAAATCCCGAATCGTCTGAATATCCCCGTCAAAACCGTAATCCTCCACGCCGATATAAAGCAACAGTTTCTTCAACGATGGAAGCACCG
>CAZSGT010000169.1:0-5164 GCA_964606215.1 uncultured Lachnospiraceae bacterium | reverse complement strand
ACATTGGTACATTAGCTGCTCGCAAAGGAGGCTTGCAGCATGAGTACACGTATGAGAAAGCTTGCAGTGCCAGATGAGATTTTGATGCAGGTAGAAAAACCTTCAAGATATATTGGCGGAGAAATAAATATGGTTAAAAAGAATCCGGAGGATGTGGATATTCGTTTCTGCATGTGTTTCCCGGATGTATATGAAATTGGAATGTCCCATCTGGGAATCCAGATTTTATACGATATGTTTAACCAGCGGGAAGATACTTATTGTGAAAGAGTATACTCTCCCTGGACAGATATGGACAAAATGCTTCGTGAACATAAGATTCCGCTGTTTGCCCTGGAGAGCCAGGAACCGGTAAAACATTTTGATTTTCTGGGAATCACTTTGCAGTATGAGATGTGTTATACAAATATTTTGCAGATTCTGGATTTATCGGGGATTCCCCTGTCAGCAAAAGAGCGGACCGAGGAGGACCCCATTGTCATTGGAGGCGGTCCATGTACCTACAATCCTGAACCCATTGCGGACTTTTTTGATATTTTCTATATCGGGGAGGGGGAAACTGTTTATGATGCCTTGTTAGATACCTACAAGGCAAGCCGGGACGCCGGAGAGAGCAGGGAGGCATTCTTGAGGAAAGCGGCAAAGATTCCCGGATTATATATTCCGATGTTTTATGATGTTTCTTATCATGAAGACGGAACCATTGCAGCATTTACACCAAATGTGCCAGAGGCGCCGAAGAGGGTGTTAAAGCAGGTAGAGCTGTCCATGTCCGATACTTATTACCCCAAAAAACCCCTGGTGCCGTACATTAAGATTGTGCAGGACCGGGTGGTTTTGGAGATTCAGAGAGGATGTATACGGGGATGCCGTTTTTGTCAGGCGGGGATGCTGTACCGTCCCATTCGCCCCCGAAGTCTTTCTTTTCTAAAAGAATATGCTTCTGCCATGCTGAAAGCCACCGGACATGAAGAGATTACACTAAGTTCCTTAAGCTCCAGTGATTATAAAGAGCTGCCGGAGCTGGTGTACTGGCTGATTGATGAGTTTGCCGGAAAGGGCATTAATATTTCCCTGCCATCCCTTCGGATAGACGCATTTGCTCTGGATGTGATGGAAAAGGTGCAGGATATTAAGAAGAGCAGTCTGACCTTTGCGCCGGAGGCAGGGACCCAGCGTATGCGCAATGTCATCAATAAGGGACTGACGGAAGAAGTGATATTAAAAGGTGCTACAGATGCCTTTCTCGGTGGATGGAGCCGTGTAAAATTGTATTTTATGCTGGGACTGCCGGGAGAGCGGGACGAGGATATCGAGGGCATTGCCGTGCTCTCTGACAAGATTGCCAGACAATACTATGACACCATTCCAAAGCCGGAAAGAAAAGGCAGGGTTAACATTGTAACCAGCACATCCATTTTTGTGCCAAAACCCTTTACTCCATTTCAGTGGGCGCCTATGAATACCCGGGACGAAGCAGTAAGAAAACGGAATTTTCTGCTGGAAAAAGTCAGGGAACAGCTCAACGCCAAAAGCATTAAATATAATTGCCATGATGCAGATGTTTCCGAACTGGAGGGAATTTTTGCCAGAGGGGACAGAAAACTTTGCGGCGTCATACGCCAGGCATATGAGGATGGCTGTCTCTTTGATTCATGGACCGAGTTTTTTGACGGTGAAAAATGGGACAAGGCGTTTGCAGACCAGGGGGTGGACGGCAGTTTTTATATTCACAGGGAACGGGGAGAAAATGAAATTTTCCCATGGGATTTTATCGATATCGGAGTGACAAAGTCCTTTATGTACAACGAGTACCAGAAGTCAAAGCGGGAAGAGGTGACGCCAAACTGCCGGGCAAAGTGTGCCGGATGCGGTGCGGCAAAATTTGGCGGCGGCGTTTGTATGGAGGTCAGAGAGGGGGCAGGGAATGAAAGCGAGAATTAAATTTTCCAAAGCAGGAACCGTGCGCTTTATCGGACATCTGGATATCATGCGGTATTTTCAGAAAGCGTTTCGCAGGGCAGACATTCCAATTACCTACTCGGAGGGATTTTCTCCCCATCCGGTTATGTCCTTTGCCTCTCCGCTGGGACTGGGAATTACCTCGGAGGGAGAATATCTTGATATCCAGGTAAACCAGGAAAAGTCCCCGGAGGACATGGTGGTACAGATGAATACACAGATGAATGAGGAAATCCAGGTGTTGTCCTACACGCCTTTGACAGATACTGCAAAGACCGGTATGGCAGTTTTCGATTCGGCATCGTATCTGGTCTGCCACCGGGATGGGTATCCGGAGATTCCGGAATTTGTGGAAAACATGCAGCACTTTTTGGCGCAGGATGCCATTATCGTAACGAAAAAGACAAAACGCTCCGAAAAAGAAATGGACATTCGGCCATACATTTTTAAAGCGGAATATAATTTTACAGAGTACGACCAGGGGATTGTCATGGGTACACCCATGGTGATGCTGCATCTACAGGCGGGAAGTGTGACGAATATTAAGCCGGAACTGGTGATGGAGGCATTCTGCAGGTACACCGGGCAGGAGTATAATTCCTATGCCTGGCAGATTCACAGGCTGGACATGTTCGGACCGGGAGGAGTGCCCTTAAGCGAATATGACAGACGGACATAACAAGATATGTGACAATAAAGGAGCAGCATGAGCACTAGAAGAATCATAACAAAATATGGCGGGCGGCAGGTTCTTGCCGTGTTTTCAGAAAATCTCCTGACGGACTTCCAGATATTGCCCCAGGAGGAGCAGATGCAGGTAGGAGACATCTACATGTGCCGGGTAAAAAATGTGGTAAAAAATATCCGTGCCGCCTTTGTGGAAATTGGGAAAGGGGACAATGCCTACTTATCCCTGCAGGAAAAAGAACCGCCGGTATACGGGGCGGGAGAAAAAATGCGGGAGAGCGGAGAAATTTGCCAGGGAGAACTGCTGTTGGTGCAGATGGCAAAAGAGGCGCAAAAATCCAAACCTCCCACGGTTACTACCCGGCTGGATATACCGGGGAAGTATGTGGTTTTAACCCATGGCAGATGCCAGACAGCGGTCTCTTCCAAGATTTCCGATAATGGGGAGCGGGAGCGTCTATGTGGCATATTAAAACAATATGAAAAGGATTCTTATGGCTTTATTGCCAGAACATGCAGTCAGGGCGTCTCTGCAGAACGGCTGCGAAAAGATATTGAAACTCTTCAGGAAACCTATGAGCAGATTATTAAGACAGGCAGCCATGGCGTGCAGGGACAGAAAATCTACAGTGCGCTGCCGGTATATGTACAGCAGCTGCAGAACCGGTACGGGGAGTTGGAAGATGCTGTAGTAACGGACATTCCGGAAGTCTATGAAACGCTGAAAACATATTTTATGGAAAATGAGCCAGAGTTTGCAGACAGACTTTCGCTGCATACCGATGCATATCCCTTAATCAAGCTGCATAGCCTGGAAACACAGATTGAAAAACTCCTGCGGGAAAAGGTCTGGTTAAAAAGCGGTGGCTTTCTGGTGATACAGCCCACGGAAGCGCTGGTATCCATTGATGTGAATACAGGCAAAGCTGTTTCCGGGAAAAAAAGTACAGAGGATACCTATTTTCACATAAACATGGAAGCGGCAACGGAAATTGCCAGACAGTTACGGCTGCGGAATTTATCGGGGATTATTGTGGTGGACTTCATTGACATGAAAGAGGAGAGCCACCGACAGGAGCTTCTTGGGACGCTGAAAAAGGAGCTGCAAAAAGACAGCGTAAAAACCGTCCTTGTGGATATGACGAAACTGGGACTGGTGGAGATAACCCGAAAGAAACTGCGCAGTCCCATTCACGAAGTGTTTCGGAGCGTCCCTGGGATTTCCAGAAAAAATGTATAAACACATGGAAAAACCTTGGAAAAAAAGCAAAAAAAGCTTGCAATCCCCCAATTATAGTGATAAAATAGCTTTTGATGATATTGAGTAGGATTAAGGAGTGGACGCCGGTCCACTCCTTAGTCTTTGTCGTGGCAGGAGGGAATGCTTTTGAGTAAACGAGAGGAATATGAGCAGAAGACAGAAGCAATGCTGGCGCCTTTAATGGCGGAAAAGAATTTTGAGCTTGTGGATGTAGAGTATGTCAAGGAAGCCGGCAATTGGTATTTGCGTGTGTACGTGGATAAAGAAGGCGGCATTACCATTAACGATTGTGAGTTTGTCAACCGTGCGCTGGGGGATATGCTGGATGAGGAGGACTTTATCGACGACTCCTATATTCTGGAGGTAAGTTCTCCGGGACTGGGCAGACAGCTGAAGAAAGACAAACATTTTCAGAGAAGCCTGGGAGAAGATGTGGACGTTAAGTTTTATAAGAACCGCAAGATTCCGGGACCAAAAGGAAAAGACATTTCTGTGAAGGAGATTACTGGAACGCTAAAAGCATTTTCAGAAGATACAATTACATTGGAGACGGATTTTGATGATTCCTATGAAATTCAAAGGAACGATATCTCCATGGTAAAACTGACTATTGATTTTTAATTGAAGGAGGATACGAGAAAAATGGCTGCAAAAAAATCAGAATTAATTGAGGCACTGAACCAGATTGAAAAGGAAAAGGACATAAGTAAAGATGTGATTTTAGAGGCGTTAGAAAGCTCTCTTCTTTCGGCATGTAAGAACCATTTTGGAAAATGTGATAATATCAAGGTAAACATAAACCGTACCACTGGAGCGGTGGAAGTATTTGCGGAAAAAGAAGTAGTGGAGGAAGTGGAGGATTCCGTTCTTCAGATGACCTTAGAAGAGGCGAAGCTGATTAAACCCAAAGCGGAGCTTGGAGATGTGGTGCCGGTGGTTGTGACACCGAAAAATTTCGGACGTATCGCAGCACAGAAGGCAAAGCAGGTGGTTGTGCAAAAAATCAGAGAAGAAGAGCGTCATGTACTGTTTGAACAGTACTCTATGAGGGAAAAAGAGATTATTACCGGTATTGTACAAAGATATACCGGACGCAATATCTGCATGAATCTTGGAAAAGTAGACGCCGTACTTATGGAAAATGAACAGGTTCCGGGAGAGACATTCCGGCCTACAGAGCGGGTGAAGTTATATGTGGTAGAAGTAAAGGATACTTCCAAGGGACCGAGAATTACCGTGTCCAGAACCCATCCG
>CAZSGT010000168.1:0-5191 GCA_964606215.1 uncultured Lachnospiraceae bacterium | reverse complement strand
TGGTATAGCTACAGGAAATAAGATGACTGATAAATTTGAGAGAACCGGATATACGTCAACCAAAAGTGCTCACGTGGATGCACCAATTATCGAGGAATTTCCAGTAGTAATGGAATGTGAACTGGCAGAGGTTGTTGAGACGGAGAGCTTTTATTGCATTGTGGGCAAAATTGTAAACACCGCAGCAGAGGAAAGTGTTCTTGGGGATAATGGAAAGGTTGATCCAGCAAAACTGGATGCACTTATTTTTGACCAATTTCAGCATGGATATTATGTATCTGGGGAACAAGTCGGAAAAGCATGGAATGCCGGCGCCGAGTGGATGAAAAAATAAATAGAGGATACGCACGGAAGAGGGCAGAAAGGGGTGTGGCGGTTCGGAGTTTCAGAAAGCACTGGCAGAATTCACTGCCAAACATCCGGATATTTCTGTAGATATGAAAACAGGAAATCATGAGGAGTTATATGATTTCCTGCGCACGGAACAGGTGGATTTAGTGCTCAATGACCAGAGACGGGCATTCTCGGATGAATATGTAAACGAGATATTGACGACTATCGGCTGCCATATTGAAATTTCTGCAAGAAATCCCCTTGCTGCCCTTGAATATATTAATGTAGACGATTTGCGGCGTATTTCCTGTATTTTGATTTCGTCGAAAGAGCAACAGGAAACGGAGCGAAAATATTACCAGGAAATATATGGTATTGACAGTGATTTTTTATTTGCAGAAAGCTTGGAAGAAGCACGTCTGATGATAATCGGTGGCAAAGGTTTTCTGCCCATCGAGGGGGGAGAACCACCTGCACAGTATGGGGAGGCAATCGCTTGTCGTTCTCTTTGCAGGAATGGCAAACCAATCCAAAGAAACTACTGTGCTTTTTGGAAGGTGGACAATTCCGGATACTATATTGAGGAATTTGCAGAAATTTTGAAGAATCAGTTTCATTAAATGGATTTTTTTCAAAGAGTTTTGCTGTAGGTGGAGCTCTATATTCAATTATTTTTTCTAATAGAAAATTCTCGGAATCTAAATTGTTTTTATCAGCGTGGGTTTGTATAATAAATGTAGGTAACGAAAATCATCATTACAAGGAGGAAGAGAACCAATGAATACATATTTTCCAGATATTAAGAAAAATTTTGGTTTCGGTTGTATGCGCCTGCCAATGAACAAGGATGAGGTTGATTACGAGGAATTTACCAGAATGGTGGATGCTTTTATTGATAATGGTTTCAATTATTTTGACACCGCACACGGATATCTGGGAGGCAAGAGCGAAATTGCACTGAGGGAATGTCTTACGAGCCGCTATCCCAGGGAAAGCTACGTTTTGACCAACAAGTTATCCACCCATAATTTTAACCGGCAGGAGGAAATACGTCCGCTCTTTGAAAGCCAGCTGGCTGCCTGTGGTGTAGAATATTTCGATTTTTATCTGATGCATGCCCAGGACAAAAATATTTTTGAGAAATATAAAAAATGCCATGCCTATGAAACTGCGCTTGAATTTCTGGAGGAGGGGCGTATTAAGCATTTTGGTATATCCTTTCACGACAAGGCAGATGTGCTGGAACAGATATTGACCGAATATCCCCAGATTGAAGTTGTGCAGATTCAGTTTAACTATGTGGATTACGAGGATGCATCTGTGGAGAGCCGCAAATGCTATGAGGTTTGCAAAAAATATGAAAAACCAGTGATTGTCATGGAGCCAGTTAAGGGCGGAAGTCTTGTGACGCTTCCGGCAGAAGCACAAAAGATTCTTGACGACCTTTGCGGCGGTAGTCCCGCCAGCTATGCCATTCGTTTTGCTGCCAGCTTTGACGGAATCATGATGGTGTTGTCCGGCATGGGTAATATGGATATGATAACTGAAAATATGGGATTTATGAAAGATTTTGTTCCGTTGAATGAGCAGGAGGGGGAGGCAATCCGCAAGGTTTGTGAGATTTTCAGCTCACAGGA
Source organism: uncultured Lachnospiraceae bacterium (assembly GCA_964606215.1). GTDB lineage: Bacteria > Bacillota > Clostridia > Lachnospirales > Lachnospiraceae > CAZSGT01. The sequence goes on along the minus strand of CAZSGT010000168.1, from coordinate 3,221 downwards.
CATTATTCCCTGTACTGCCTGCCGTTACTGTACGGATGGCTGTCCGAAGCATATCGCCATACCGGACCTGTTTGCCTGCTTGAATGCCAAGAAACAATTTCAAAATTGGAATACGGATTATTATTACAACAATATTCACACGAAAAACAGCGGAAGGGCATCAGACTGTGTCAAGTGTGGTAAGTGCGAGGATATTTGTCCCCAGCATCTGCCTGTTCGGAAGCTTCTGGCAGATGTGGCGGAGGAGTTTGACAGATAAAGGAGGAAGGTGCTAGGATGAAAAAAGTAAAAATCACTGTGTTGAAAACTACTTTGGATAAAGAATTGGCGGAGGAGTACGGAGCCGAGGGGCTGACTGCCTGTCCAATGATGAAGGAAGGTCAGGTGTTTTATGCGGACTACGCAAAGCCGGAGGGGCTGTGCGATGAGGCGTGGAAGGCTATTTACCAGTATGTTTTTGCGCTGGCCCATGGTGCAGGAAACGATGTGTTTTATTATGGAGATTGGATTCGCAAACCAGGTGTTGCCATTTGCAGCTGCAACGATGGACTTCGTCCTGTCATTTTTAAACTGGAAGCAACCGACGATGAATCGGAAATCAATTATGAGCCGGTGCGATGAAAAATGTGTGGCGGGAGAAGTCCTGAGCAAATTCGAGGTGAAAAATGATAACAGAATTAAAATATTCCAACACAAATACATACATCATTGAGGGAGAGAGAGGAAAAATTCTTTTTGATACCGGCTGGGCAGGAACATTTCCAGCTTTTTGTAAAGCATTAGGTGATGTGCATATATCTGCACAGGAGATTGATTATGTATTGATTTCACATTTCCATCCGGACCATATGGGCATTGCGCAGGAAATTGCTTCTCTTGGACCAATGATTGTAGTAGTGGATGAGCAGCAGCCATTCATTCACAGTGCGGACCACATTTTTGAAAAGGAAAAAAAGACAAATTTTTTACCAATCAATGAAGAAAAAATTAAAATTATTTCGATGGAAGAGAGCCGGTCTTTTTTACAAGAGATGGGAATACATGGAGAGATTATTTACACACCAGGGCATAGCGAGGACAGCATTTCATTATGGCTGGATGAGGGAAGTCTTTTTGTAGGAGATTTGAATCCGTTATATGAATTGGAAATGCATAAGGGTACACAGATTGAAGAAAGCTGGAAAAAGTTGTTGGCACTAAAACCTGAGAAAGTATATTACGGACATGCCCGGACAGCAATACTGAATAACAGATACAATGAGACAGCAATGGCTGAAGACAAGTCGGAAGTTCACCTGCTTGTAAAACGTATTATGAAATATATTGACAAGGGATGTACGTTGGAAAAGATTCGTAAGAAGACAGGTGCAGATGAGGAGTTTATCGAAGATGTTACCCGAATGTATTTGACACATCAAAACGTGGGCGTGCAGGGGATTTTAGACAGAATAGAAATAAAGGGTAAGTAGATTATGCGAAAAGTGGCAAAATAAGGGAAGTTACACAAGAAAGAGAGAGGATAATGGAACAGAACGAGAATCAGTTACAGGAAATGTTCGTAAGGCAAATGGAGGGCTGGAGTAAAACAGGAGAGATACCACAGGTTGCAGGCATGGACATGCAGTATGCTTTCGAATTGCAAAAGAGACGTTTGCAGACGAAACATGCACAGATTCAGTATCATTTTACGCCACATGAGTTAAGCGGGATAGGAATGCAATCGGAGGTTAGTATAAATGGCTTCATAAACAAGACGCCATTTCGGGAATACGAGGTGCAGACGGACTATTTGGTGGATGGAGTACACAAGCATCGCAGAAACAGTTCGGAGATTATGTATGCCAATGTCACTGACCTGGTGCATCCAAATGTGGTAACAACTGCTACATGTCCAAACTGCGGTGCAATCCGTCACGTGCGGGAGCTTACACAAGGCTGTCCAAACTGTGGGACAAGGTTCAGCATCACGGACTTTTATCCAAAGGTAACGCAATTTTACACAGTAGATAATACCGGAATGAACCAAAAGGAAGTGAAGTCAAAGGCGCCCCTATCCATGTTGATAGGTGCTGGCATCTGTGTTCAGATGGCGTTGTTGGGCTTTATTTCCAGAGGTGAGTGGGAGTATCTTATTGGAGCATTGCCACTTGCGTTTATAGGTGCAATGTTTGGGTATTTTGTCTATGCAATAGGGTTGTTTTTCAAGCTTATTGGCAAGGCTGCCGCATCAGTGCCCCTTTTGGTGGGCAATATGAGTGCAGAACCTAAAGTAAAGGGATTTATGAGGAGATTTCAGCCAGACTTTTCTTTTCAGTTTTTTGCGGCAAAGATGCTGAATCTGCTTAGAATTATGATATATTCGGATGAGTATGATAATTTGGCAGTGTATGAGGGTGCACCCTTTGAAAATACATTTCAGGATATCATTGATGTAAAGTATCGGGGTGGATTAAACCTTTCTAGGATTTATATGGAGGGGGAGATTTGTCATGTGGAGCTTGGGGTGTATGTAATTTCTACCTACTGTAACAACAAAGGTATTAGCCAACGGAATGAGACTTATAATCTGCATGTGTGCAAAAATATAAGTAGGCCTGACGACTTTGGTTTTTCCATTCGCGAATACCAGTGCAGGAACTGTGGTGCCAGCTTTGATGCGGCAAAGGAGAGACGTTGTCCGTACTGTGGTTCCGACTATCATGTGAAGGAAAACGACTGGGTGGTTTTGGAATTGAAACGGTAAATGCGAGGGAAAAACAAACCATAACTTAGATTTAAGAAGTATAAATCTTATTTGCAATTTGATTAGCCAATTATAATGTGGACAATTATGATATTACTGCACCATATAAAGTTTTGATTACAGCCCTGAAATGACAAAATATAATAGAAAACCACAAAAAATAAAAAGCGGCAGTTCCTTTCTTAAAAGAGGATACTGTCGTTTGTTTTATTTACGCGGAGGTAAAGCGAGAGTGATTCTAGATTTGCTATGCAACGGAAAGTAGCATGAAAAAAATCAAATGTATACAACTGTTGGTGGCGCAACTTAGACGGTTTTGTTATGGTTGTCACATAATAAAAAGAGAGGCGGTTGTATCATGAACAAACAAATAGTCATATCGGCAAAGCATTTGAAAAAAGCTTTCGGCAAAGGCGAAAGTACTCAGGTTATTTATTCAGACCTGAATATTGATATTTACAAGGGAGATTTTACTGTT
>CAZSGT010000167.1:0-5194 GCA_964606215.1 uncultured Lachnospiraceae bacterium | reverse complement strand
ATAGGTGTAGGAGGCAGTGCCGATTACATTATCTCCCGGCGCCAAAGCAATATTGTCATTGTAAGTGATTTCCTGTGTGGCTTCCTCCAGGCTGGTACCAGCGGGCAGGACCACACTGGCGCCACCGGTAAGATGCAGGTTGGTGGCGTCCGGATTAAAAAATGGTGAATACGTTGTAAACAGAGGGTTGTCCCCTTCTGCAATCTGGTTGTCGCTGACAATTTCATATTTCTGATAGTTCTCAAAACCGAAATTGAGTAGCTGAAGGGTGTCGGTATATTCGTTCATGGATGGATTCATCTCTGCGGTAACGGATTTCATAACTACGCAAACCAGTTCCATACCATCCTTTTCTGCAAAAGTAACCAGAGTTGCCTGTGCTTTCTGGGTGTATCCGGTTTTGCCGCCGATGCAGTAATTGTATTCGTATTCCGGGTGGTCGTAACCATTTACCATCTGATGGTGGTTACGGAGATAACGGATTTCCTTTGATTTATTTGTTTTAGGAATCTGATTGGTTTTGGAGGCTGTAATTTTACGGAACGTACTGTTTTTCATTGCCTCTCTGGCAATGACAGCCATATCGTATGCGGTGGTGTAGTGATTGTCATTGTGCAGACCATTGGGATTAGAAAAATGCGTGTTGGAAAGACCAAGGGAGGCTACCCGCTCATTCATCAGTTTGACAAAGTTCTTGGTGGTGCCGGAAATGTGTTCTGCAACGCCCAGACATGCTTCGTTGGCGGACTCTAAAAGGATACAGTAGAGACATTGCTCCATGGTCAGCTGTTCGCCAATGTCGATTCCCTGATTGGAACTGTCCGCTTCTATGCCATAAACGGCATCCTCAGAGAATGTGACAACCTCGCTTAAAGAAGAATTTTCCAGACAAAGCAAAGCAGTGAGAAGCTTGGTGATGCTGGCAGGATAATGCTTGACATCGCTATTGTATTCGTAGAGTACCAGTCCGGAAGAAAGTTCCATGACAATAGCTGACTCACAGGCAAGCTTGGATGCTTTCGGACCTTTGGGCCAGGTTTCTTTTGATTTTTTTGCCTGTGCAGAGACAGGAAGAATCAGGGCAGACAGCAATATCATTGTCAATGCCATTGCCATATACCGTTTTGATTTGCTAAACATAAGGATACCTCTTATAAAATGCTACTATTTTTTTGAAATTTATATTATAATTAGTAATACAGCGGAGATAAAAGATTTTACTCCACAATCTATTATAAATGGTTATGGCAAATGTGGCAAGTAATTTGTAACAAATTTGTAACATATTACAAGGAGAAGCGTATATGGCATTAAAGTATCATCAGATTTCAAAGGAATTGGCAGAGAGAATCCGGCAGGAACAGGGCGGAAAAAAATATAGTGTGTGGGCATGTCAGGACGAGGATGTGATTCGCAGGGACATGGACAGGGATAAAAACAGTATTCACCGGCGTTCTTATGTCCGTGATATTGAAAAGATTATACACTGTCCCTATTACAACCGGTATACGGACAAGACCCAGGTGTTTTCTTTTTACCGCAATGACGATATTTCCAGGCGGGCACTGCACGTGCAGCTGGTCAGCCATATTGCACGCAACATTGGCAGTCTTTTGGGGTTGAATCTGGAACTGATTGAGGCAATCGCCCTGGGACATGATATTGGTCACACGCCCTTTGGACATGCGGGCGAACGGATTTTGAGCAAATTGTATCAAAAACATACTGGCAGGTATTTTAATCATAATGTCCACAGTGTACAGGTGCTGGATGGGATTTTTGCCAGAAATATTTCCCTGCAGACATTGGATGGCATACTCTGTCACAATGGGGAGTTTGCCATGCAGGAATACCGGCCCAGACCGTTGGCGGACTTTGACGCATTTGATGTTATGTTAGAGGAATGCTATGTGGACGAGACATCCATTAAAAAACTGGTGCCCTCAACGCTGGAGGGATGCGTGGTGCGGGTGTGCGATATGATTGCCTATCTTGGGAAGGACAGGCAGGACGCCAGGGCAGCAGGCATTTATATTCCGGAAAATGCCTTTGGAGAAAGTGAAATCGGAGTGGAGAATGCTGAAATGATAAACAATCTTACCGTAAATATTGTTGAAAACAGCTACGGTAAGAATTATATCAAGATGGATGATACATATTATCAGGCTATCCAGCAGGCAAAGGACGAAAACAACAAATATATTTATTTTAATGAGGAAGTGGACAGGGAGTACAAGCAAAATATTGAGCCCATGTTTAAAATGTTATATGACCGTCTGTTGTCTGATTTGGAGAATGGAAAGCGTGACAGCGTCATTTACAGTCATCATATAGATTATGTCAATACATCTAGGGGTTATTATTCCCAGACACCGTATGAGGAACAGGAGCCCAACCAGATTGTGGTGGACTATCTGGCAAGCATGACGGACGATTATTTTCTGGATTTATTTGCGTACTTGTTCCCAGAAAGTTCTTACCGGATAAAATATAAGTCATATTTTCAATAGTGTTTCTTTTAGCAGCAATAAAAAAAATTTAAAAAAAGCTTGCATTTTATCCATGATTTGGTATAATAGTCTTGTTGTTGCGAAATAAGCAACGAAAAAATCAATATGGTACGCGTCATTAGCTCAGCTGGCAGAGCACCTGACTCTTAATCAGGGTGTCCAGGGTTCGAGCCCCTGATGACGCATTGAGAGTTCTTGTTTGACAGTTAAATCTGTTGGGCAGGGGCTTTTTCTTTGCGCGAAGGCAAAGCATGTTTTTACCGCCCTGTGCCATGAAATTCCAGCATATGTTTGCGGAAATGTTTTGGGCAGAGATTCGTCTGTCCTTTTGGGTTGATGCGCTGTTCAATAGCAATGCTGTCAAAAAAGGTTTGCCACAGGCTGGTGAAGGCGTCCTGTTTTTCATAACAGCGTTCCAGTTCCTGCCCTTCTTCGGCAGTAACTGTACGGATATACCATGCAGAGTCTGCCTGATGTATGGCAAGTTCTCCGTGGGTTTTATCGTAAATCATAAAGTTCTCGCAGTGGAGACGGTCGGAAAAATGTGGCGTAATCAGGGAAACTACCCGGCAGGACGGCTCAATGAGACCAAGGTAGCAGGTATCCGCCCGGGTAAAGCGCAAAAATTCCTTGAAAAAATGGGCTTCATTTTGAATCCGTCGGTTTATGGCGAACATCTCCTGTACCCAGGGAATAGTCAGTGCGTCTGTAATCTTTTCGCCAAGATGAAAGCCATATACCAGAAAGTGGTAAGCGGTGTTGGCTTTCTCCGGGGAATCGGACAACAGAGCACAAATAACATGGCGATAGGCCCTGGGGGAAATGTTTTTCCGGATACTATCTACAACTTTTTGAGCCTTGACGGCATCTTCGGTGATATCTATATATTCAGAAAACAGGGAGAGCGTACGGGATATATCCGGGTTCTGTACTTCTAAGTATATATAATCATGTCCGTAATGGGATAATCCTGCCTCGTAAATGCCAGTAAGGATACCGTCAATGGTGTCCGGACACCGGTAAATCCGGGTGGGCTTATCCGGTGTGGAAAGCGGAGTGGTGGAAATTCCTGTTGCCATATGAAAACTCCTTGTAAAAATCTTTATGTGTAAAGTAGCTGTACTGCTGTCTTCCCCGTAACCGCAGATGGAATCCTGCAAGTCTATTGTGGTACAAAATCAAACAGGTTCATCTGGCGGTAAGTGATGTCCGAGGCGGCAACGCTTTTCCGGAGGCTTACGTCGTCGTAGAGAAGCTGTCTGGTAATATAATCTTCTTCTACATGTATTCCGTGATAGAACATCCTGCCGTTGCAGGTGATAAAGTAGATAGCACGTTTTAAGACTACGCCAATCTTCTTTAAGTCGCCATAATCCAGTGAGCCGGTCCGCCTTGCTTTGATAATGCGGCTGGCAGATTTGACGCCGATACCGGGAACGCGAAGCAGGGTATCATAGCTGGCACGGTTAATCTCTACCGGAAAGTGTTCCAGGTGTCCCAGTGCCCAGTCACATTTGGGGTCCAGAAATACGTTGAAATTCGGACGGGAAGGGGATAAAAGCTCGTCTGCCTCAAAACCGTAATAGCGCAGCAGCCAGTCTGCCTGGTACAGGCGGTGTTCCCTCTGCAGAGGGGGACCATCGGTGGTGGCAGGCAGGGCAGCGTCATCTGTGATGTTAAGGAATGCGGAGTAAAATACCCGTTTCAAATCAAACTTGCGGTATAAAGCTTCGGAGACAGACATAATCTCCAAATCCGTCTCTCCGGATGCACCAATAATCATCTGCGTACTCTGTCCTGCAGGAACAAAACCCCGTTTGGTAAGACAAGCACGGGCATTTTGAAGGGAGGGGAGGGCACCCGCTCCAATCTGCAGGGACATGGACTGTGTTTCTCTGAGAATCCTGTGGGATGCGCTGTCCGCCGCCGGTGAAATGGCTCCGGGGGTGTTTGTTTTGACGGATATATTGGATGGCGTAGTCAAGGTGTCTGGGGCGGTGGAGCCATTGGGTAGTCTGGATGCATTTTCCATATGAGGTGTATTGGCTGTCTTGGATGAAATCTCCTGCCGGAGCTGTCTGTGCAGCTGGCTCTCCAGGGAGGAAGCCTCCGTCTGCCTGCCCAGACGCCGGCTGGTGTGCCAGTATGCGCTCCGGTTGCCGCCTTTCATTCCGAGAAGCTCCTGGCTCTCTGCCATTCCCAGCTGAACCTGGCGCATGGGGCGCAGAATCGTGGTGCGGGTCTTGTTGGGTGCCAGGCGTCTCAGTCCGTCGGCAGTGGGAAGTTCCAGGTTAATGCTCATGCGGTCGGCATACCAGCCGGCAAGCTCCACCAGCTCCGGAGAGGAACCGGGGATGGTCTTGCAGTGGATGTACCCGCCAAAATGGTATGTCTCCCGCAACATACGGAGAGTCTGTATCATTTGTTCCATGGTGTAGTCGGGGGAATGTAGTATACCGGAACTGAGAAATAGTCCTTCAATATAATTGCGTTTATAAAACTCCATGGTGAGCTCACAGACTTCCTCCGGGGTAAAAGAAGCTCTGGGGACATCGTTACTGCAGCGGTTTACGCAATATTTGCAGTCAAATACACACTCGTTGGTAAAGAGTATCTTAAGCAGGGAGATGCATCTGCCGTCAGCGGCAAAGCTGTGACATATACCACTGGCACTGGTGGAACCG
>CAZSGT010000166.1:0-5227 GCA_964606215.1 uncultured Lachnospiraceae bacterium | reverse complement strand
GAATGGGAGAAGAGTCTTTCGCTGCAAGAACGTCTTTTAGCGCCACCTGTTCTTCAAAGGGCAGGTCTAGAATGATAAGCCCATCGACGCCGGTTTCGATGCAGCGGTACCGGAACGCTTCCAGACCGTAGTGCAAAACCGTGTTATAATACATCATGAACACGACGGGGATGTTGCAGTTTTTTCTTGCTTCTTTCAGCATATCAAAAACCTTTGTAAGATTTGCCCCATTTAGAATTGCCTCATAGGAAGCGTCCTGAATAACCGGACCATCGGCAGCAGGGTCGGAAAAGGGTATGCCCAGTTCCACAATATCTGTGCCCGCCTCCTCCATGGTTTTTAATATTTCGCTGGTTTTATCCATATCGGGAAGACCAGCGGTAACATATGTGATAAATGCTTTTTCGTTCCGTTCCTGTAAAGCGGAAAGCCTTTCTTCAATTCGATTCATAATAACCCTCTTTTCTATTTGTTCAGATTGATACTGGAATGTTCTTCCAGATATTGTCCAATGGTGTGACAGTCTTTGTCTCCCCGTCCAGATAAACAAAGAATAATAATGTCATTCTTGCTCATTTCCGGGGCAATCTTTAAGCAGTGTGCCAATGCGTGGGCACTCTCGATAGCAGGAATGATTCCCTCCAGTTTGCAAAGCTCCAGTAGAGCTTCCATGGCTTCATCGTCAGTGATGGAAACATACTGTGCCCTGCCGGAATCCCGCAGATAGCAGTGTTCCGGGCCAACGCCGGGATAGTCAAGTCCGGCAGAAATGGAGTGTGCCAGCTGGATGTTTCCGTCTTCATCCTGAAGCAGATAGGAGCGCATACCGTGAAGGGTACCCGGAATACCTAACGCCATGGCGCTGGCATGTTTCCCGGTTTCGATGCCCTGTCCTGCTGCCTCTACACCGATGAGTTTTACATCCTTTTCATCAATGAAATCCGCAAACATTCCGATGGAGTTGGAACCGCCGCCTACACATGCCATAACCACGTCCGGCAGTCTTCCCTCTGCAGCAAGAATCTGTTTTTTTGATTCGATACTGATAACGGACTGGAAATATTTTACCATTTCCGGATATGGGTAGGGACCAACGGCAGAGCCGATAATATAGAAGGTATCCTCCGCTGTGGCGGCCCATGTACGGATTGCCTCGTTGGTGGCGTCTTTCAGGGTGTTGCTGCCGGAGGTGACAGGGACTACCGTTGCACCCAGCATTTCCATACGCATCACGTTCAAAGCCTGCCGTTTCATGTCCTCCGCACCCATATAGACCGTACATTCCATATTAAAGAGGGCTGCGCCGGTGGCGGTGGCAACACCGTGCTGTCCTGCGCCGGTCTCTGCGATAACCTTTGTTTTGCCCATCCGTTTTGCCAGAAGAATCTGTCCGATAACGTTATTGATTTTGTGTGCGCCGGTGTGGTTTAAGTCCTCCCGTTTCAGATAAATCTTCGGACCGTATTTCTCCGAGAGACGCTCTGCCAGATACAGCGGGGTTTCCCGTCCCACATACTGTTTCAGATAGTAGTCCAGTTCCTTCTGGAAGGTTTCGTCGGTTTTACATTCTTCAAATGCCTTTCTCACATCTTCCAATGTATTCATCAGAGATTCGGAGACAAACTGTCCACCAAATTCACCATAATATTTGCTCATGTTATATTCATTCCTTTCCAATTTCTTTTACTGTGTTTATAAATTTCTGTATCTTTTCCGAATCCTTGTGGGTGCCGGAAATATGTTCCACGCCGGAACTGACATCCACCACCTCCGGATGGAGGATTTCGATGGCTTCCCGTACATTTTCTGCATTTAGCCCGCCAGCTAAAACAATCATCAAACGCTTATCCAGTCTGGCAATAAAATCTTTTGAAAGCTGCCAGTCAAACCCCTTTCCGCTGCCGGGTATAGCACCGTCTAAGACCACGCCGGTTATGGACGGGGGTAATTCCACACTCTGGGCGCCGGTGTCTGTATGGGAAAAATAGTGTATCGCTTCCGGCGCCAATGTCAGGGGAGCGCAGTCCGGGATGTTTAATGCCCGGAAAATGGGAATCCCACATGTGTATACGATTTCGTCTGTCAGTGTGCCGTGTACCTGCAGAATTTGAAAGCCTGCCTCCTCAATTTGTTTTACCTGCTCTAAAGTAGGAGAAACGGTAACCGCCACCGGCGTGATTTCCGGTGCCAGTTTTTCCAGCAAAAGCATGGCATTCTCTATGGATAGATTCCGTTTGCTTTTTGGAAAAAATAATACAAAACCGGCATAGTCTGCACCGGAATCATTCACACAGGCAATATCCTCCGGTGTGGTCAGTCCACAAATTTTTACTTTTGTCATATGCATCTGCCTTTCTATCATTACATTCAAAGAGGTAGCATCTCATCATGCTGTGGCTTGTAATGTTCTGCCCAGTATATAAATGAAATATTCATTCCGTCATGATTTCATAGGCGATTCGCAAAAGAATCGGGATAATCATGCAAAGGAGAGTCATCAGTGTGTAAAATATCGTAAACAAAAATCCTTTGATTTTTGATTTGTGGTGAAATAAAATATAGCGGATGACCAGCAGGATAAACAGGGCAAGGATGCTGATAAGGATTGCCGCGGTTTTTACTGTCATAACAAAGCCTGCCGGACTGATTTGGTTATCTCCGATATCTATGGCATAAACAAAGCAACGAAGCAGGGTGTAACCAAATAAACAGCCCACAGCCAAATCTGCAATTAAAAACAAATTAGTTTTGCTCCATTTAGAAAACCCCATGTTGCACAGGGTGCATAACATCAGGAAAAGCAAAATCACGCAGCCGTCGGAAAACATATGCCCGGAATTTCTTGTTGCAACTAAATCCCAAATCAGAGCCAGGACGAAAAATGCCAGAGCGGTAATGCCCTTCACTTTTCCAGTGATTTTTTCATTAAGGGATTTAAGAAATTTCATCTTGGTAAACTCCTTTCCACTTTCCTGCCAGCGTCTCCGGATTTGGGGATTCCATAAATGCCCTGCCAATCAGCAGTGCATCAATCTGATATTTCTTCAGATAACGGATATCGTCGGTGGTGGTTACGCCGCTTTCGGAGACAAATACTGGTCGGTAATCCGGCCTTAGGCTGTCCAGTGCATCCAGCATATGTGCTGTATTTTTTAAATCTATGGTAAAGTTTTTGAGGTTGCGGTTGTTTACGCCAATGATTTTGGCACGTATATTTACGGCACGCGCCATCTCCTGGGCATCGTGAACCTCTAAGAGTACATCCAGTCCCAGCTCGTACGCCAAATCATAAAACCGCTTCATGGTTTCATCGTCCAGGATGGCGGCAATGAGCAAAATAGCGTCGGCGCCAATGACTTTTGCCTCGTAAATCTGATAGTCGTCAATAATAAAATCTTTCCGGATAATAGGAAGTTCTGTCATCTGCCGGATTTCTTTCAGATATTCCGCGCTTCCGTGAAAATGATCCTCTTCTGTCAGACAGGAAATCGCATCCACCGAGGCAGAATACTGCCGGATTCGCTCCGTAAGAGGAATCTGGCTGGTGATGGTTCCAAGACTGGGAGAGGCTTTTTTAAATTCCCCGATAATGGATAAGCCTTCCCGATGCAAAGCATCATAGAAAGAAATGCTGGTACGTTTGCTGGAAAGCGCCTGTGTTTTCATATCTTCCGGACTTACTGCGGATTTGTGTTCTTCCAGCCGTTTTCGCTTGTCGGCTACAATATCGTCTAAAATCATGGTCTTGACCTCCTGTTCCTGTATGATTATGTGAAAACGGAAAATTTTCCATTTACAAAATTCTCGATGATACGTTTTCCGTGCTCTGTATAGATGGATTCCGGGTGAAACTGCAGCCCCAGTACCGGATAGTCTTTGTGTCTGACTGCCATAATCTCACCGTCCGAAGTCCTTGCCAGCACCTTCAGGCAATCTGGAAAATCCTCGTCCGTCACGGCGAGAGAGTGGTACCTTGCAATTTTTAACGGGGAAGGTACGCCGGTAAAAATACTGCTGCCATCGTGGACTATCTCTGATTGTTTGCCGTGGAGAATTGCCTTTGCATAACTTACCGTTCCCCCGAAAGCAGCTCCAATGCACTGGTGTCCCAGACAAATACCGAGAATCGGAATTTTGTCATAAAACTCTTTTACGACGTCCATGCAGATTCCTGCCTGCTCGGGATTTTTCGGACCAGGAGAGAGTATAATCTTTTCCGGCGCCATTTCCCGAATCTCGGAAAGAGAAATTTTGTCGTTGCGGACAACGGTAATATCCGGGTGGAAAATACCAATATACTGATATAGATTATAGGTAAAACTGTCGTAGTTATCAATTAAAAGTATCATAGATTTTCCTCCTCTACCAAAGTTTTTGCCAGCGCCATAACTTTATTACAGCATTCATTGTATTCATTTTCGGGAACAGAATCCAGCACAATTCCGGCGCCTGCCTGTAAATATACGTTCTTGCCTTTTTTTATCATGGTGCGGATGGTGATACAAAAATCCATGTTTCCACCAAATTCCAGATATCCGGTGGCGCCGCCGTACAGACCTCTTCGGGAAGTCTCTAATTCGTCGATAATCTCCATGGCACGAATCTTCGGTGCACCGCTGAGGGTTCCAGCCGGGAGAAAGGAGGAAACCAGGTCAAAGGGGTGATAGCTTCCTTTTTTCTTGCCTTCCACCAGGGATACGATGTGCATAACGTGGGAGTAATTCTGTACGCTCATAAAGTCGGTGACCTTGACGGTACCAAATTCACAGATGCGTCCCATATCGTTTCTGGCAAGGTCCACCAGCATCACATGTTCTGCCCGCTCTTTCTCGTCTGCCAGAAGCTCTTCCATTAACCGGTCATCCTCTGCATCGTCTTTTCCACGTTTTCTTGTACCTGCAATAGGCACGGTATACACTCTGTCATCCTGCTTTTTGACGATCATCTCCGGAGAACTTCCAATCACCTCAAACTCTCCGAAATTGAAATAGTAAAGATAGGGGGAGGGATTTAATTCCCGAAGCTCCCGGTACAGATCCAGTCCCTTTTGCCCGGTTTCTATGGTCCACCGCTGAGACAAAACCGTCTGAAAAATATGTCCTTCTCTTATGTAGTGTTTTATCTTTTCCACTTTCTTAGAATACTCTTCCAGTGTGTCTGATTTTTTTATGATCCTTCCGTCCTGGACAAATACACTTTTTGATTCCTCTCTCTTAGCCCTGGCCTT
>CAZSGT010000165.1:0-5228 GCA_964606215.1 uncultured Lachnospiraceae bacterium | reverse complement strand
GGATCGGATAAATTTTCCCCAAGCCTTAATGCGGTGGTGGGCGCCGTCGGTCCTAAAATACAGTCAAACTCTTCAAAGGCACGGTCAAAGCCCTCCTTGATGACCGCCTTTACACGGAGCGCCTTGTTATAATACGCATCATAATAGCCAGAGCTGAGCACAAAAGCGCCAATCATCATACGGCGTTTTACCTCCATGCCAAAGCCCTCATTCCGTGTCTTTTTATATACTTCCTGGAGTCCATCATACTCTGCGGTACGCATACCGTATTTGACTCCGTCGTAACGGGACAGATTGGAGCTTGCCTCCGCAGAAGCAATGACATAATAAGCCGGAATGGCATAATCGACGCCGGCAAGGTCAAACTCCTGGATAACCGCCCCCTTCTTTTCCAGTTGTTTTGCTGCGTGCAGAATCGTGTTTCGCACATCCTCATCCAGACCTTCCCCAATATAACCTTTAGGAATCCCGATTTTCATTCCCTTCACATCATCTGTCAGCGCCTTGGAATACCCGCCTGCTGCATTTACCGAAGTAGAATCTTTCTTATCATAACCGGCAATAATATCCAGTGCCGCCACACAGTCCGATACATTTCTTCCAAGGGGACCAATCTGGTCTAAAGAAGATGCATAGGCAATCAGTCCATACCGGGATACGGTTCCATAGGTGGGCTTGATCCCCGTCACACCACAGAAGGAGCTGGGCTGGCGGATAGAACCGCCAGTATCTGAACCCAGGGCATAAAATGCTTCCTCTGCCGCCACTGCCGCCGCAGAGCCACCGGAAGACCCTCCCGGTACACACTGGGTATTCCATGGATTCTTTGTGGCACCATATGCGGAAGTCTCCGTGGTACTTCCCATGGCAAACTCGTCCATATTCGTTTTTCCGATAATCACTGCCCCGGCTTCTTCCAATCGTTCTACAACTGTAGCATTGTACGGTGGCTTAAAATCTCCCAGAATCTCTGACGCACAGGAAGTTTTCACGCCCCTAGTACATATGTTATCTTTCACTGCCATGGGGACGCCCGCTAACGGTGCGTCCGCCAGTTCCCCGGCATCCAGTCTTTTCTGGACAGCAGCCGCCTGTGCCAGTGCTTCTTCCTCCATGAGGGTAATGTAACAGTTATATTTTTTGTCTCTCTCTTTTACCGCTTCCAGCTGGATTTTTGCCGCCTCTACCGCGGAAAGCTCCTTCGCTTTAATCTTCGCCCCCAGCTCCAAGGCGGAAAGTCTGGTAATATCCATATTCATCCTCTTTTCTATAGGCGCATATATGCGTATTCCATGTATGCAATTTGCTTTTCCTTTTATTTACAGATACAGAACCGCTCTCTGTCACTCCACTGTTTTCGGTACAATAAAACAACCGTCCTTTTGTTCCGGTGCATTGACAAGCAGTTTCTCCCGGTCTGGACCATTGGTCACAACATCTTCCCGGAATACATTAGTCAAAGGAAATGCATGGGACATGGGTTCCATATTGTCTGTATCCAGTTCATTCATCAATTCCATATACTCCAAAATATTTCCCAGATCTTTTTTGGCACTTTCCCGCTCCGCCTGGCTTAAATCCAGCTTTGCCAGTGCCGCTACATAATCAATTGTTTTGTCATCCACTAACATAATATCCTCTTTTCTGCACACGCATATATGCGTGTTTCCTTATTGTGCATAACGCAATGTTTCTATTCTTTTCCCTATGGTGTCAGACGGGAAACGTCTCTCGGAAACATAGTTGTCTCCCGGACATTTACTTCGCCCAGAAGCCGCATGGTCAAACGCTCCAGACCGATACCCAGTCCGCCATGAGGCGGCATACCGTGCTTAAATGCCATGAGATAATCGGAAAACTCTTCGGTATCCATCCCCCGCTCCTCCATCTTGGCAGTCAAGCTGGCATAATCATGGATACGCTGTCCACCAGTGGTTACCTCCATCCCTTTATATAAAAGGTCAAAGCTCAATGTAAACTTGTCATCTGCCGGATCATCCATGGCATAAAAAGGCCGTTTCTTTGAAGGATAATGTGTGACAAAAACAAAGTCGCTGCCATACTCCTCTTCAAAATATCTGCCGATTAACTGCTCTTCCTCCGGCTCCAAATCATATGGGTTTTTCATTGCTCTGTTATATTTTTCAGAAACCAGTTTCTTTGCCTGGTCAAAACGAACAGCCGGAATCTTTGATACATCCGGAATCTGTATATCCAGCATCTGAATCTCTTTTTGATACTCTCTCTGTAACAAATCAAAGGTATAGACAAGCATGGACTGCTCCATAGCCATAATGTCCTCAAAACTATCGATATAGCCCATCTCAAAATCCATGCTGGTATATTCATTTAAATGGCGCACTGTATTGTGTTTTTCCGCACGGAATACCGGCGCCACCTCAAACACCCGGTCATACACCCCAACCATTGCCTGCTTATAGGTCTGGGGGCTCTGTGCAAGAAATGCCGGCTTTCCAAAGTATTCCAGCTTAAATACGTTCGCACCGCCCTCGGCGTTACCCGTAACAATTTTCGGAGTGTGAATCTCCGTAAATTTCTCTTTGTGAAGAAAATCCCGAAATCCACGCACCAGTCCTTCCTGTATCTTAAAAACCGCACGCTCTCTTAAGTTGCGCAGAGAAACCGGGCGCAGGGCAAGCTTTGTCTCCAGGGAAGTCTGTAGCTTCCACTTGCTGACAGGAATGGGATATACCGTATCCTTTGCCGGCATGGACAGCACCTTCAAACCAGTCAGTTTCACTTCAAATCCACCAGGCGCCCTCTCCTCTAAGCCAACTTTCCCTTCTGCCTCCACGGTGCAGCCTTCCTGTAGAATTTTTAAATCAAAACCGCTTTTTCCTTCTTCGTAAACGCACTGCACCAGTCCTTCCGCCTTGCGCAGAATGACAAATGCAACCTCACCCATATGGCGCACCGTGTGCACGGCGCCGCTAATACAAATACTCTTCCCCTGAAAATCGCCGGATAAAATCTCGGAAATTTCCAATGTCTTTTTTTCCTTGATGCCTGAAATAAATTCCATGATATGTTCCTCCTTACTTGGACAAAACCGTCCTCGTACGAAAAGATATATCCCCCCGAACCATATCCAGACGTATAGAATTTTATAAATAGAGTTTCGCAAGCGAAACTCTCCGCCTGCGGCGGGTTGCTACAAGCAACGTATACCTATCCGCCGCAGTGCGCATTTCCGTTCCACTTCGGTCCGCGCTAAACGAACATCCACTGGATGTTTGGCGCCCTCCCCGAAGGGGTTTTACTGTATAGGAAACAAGAAGTTTCCTATACAATAAAAAGTCCCGATGAGATAATGATTATCACCTCATCGGGACGGATATTCTCCGCGGTACCACCCGCATTCACAAAAGTCTTCCCCCCAGAATCCTTTTGCACAACTTCATTCCACGTAACGTGTGTCACGGGCAAACCTACTGAATTTCAGAATGCCAACTCCAGAGTGTTCCTCCATCTGCCTTACATCCATCGTGTGCTCTCAGTCGCTGACACACGTTCCTGTCCTAAAATGCAGCCACAGACTTTAGTCTCCTTCAACGTCTTTTATCATCTTTGCACGCATACTGCCATGTGCTCATCGAAACAAATAAACCATACGATTTACATTCATGTAAACCAGTGTTATCTTAGCACATCCCACATAAAATGACAAGTGCTATTTAAATAAATTTGCAAAGAAATCTGCAATTGACTGGAACAGATTCTTGAAAAAAGCCGCAATTTTACCGAGGAAAGAATCGCTGTCCGACGCCAGTTCACTAAGCTTATCATACACAGCGGAAGCCTGCTCCTTTAACTGGTCGATATCCAAATCCAGCTCCGATATTTTCTGCATCAGCTTGGTAATTTTTTCTTTCTGGTCCTCGGAAATGGTAATGTCCATATCCGAAGCAATTTCCTCCACTGCCTCAGAAATATCTTCTGCAGATTTTAAATCCTTCTCTACCACACGGCTCTTAAGGGCCGCAATAAATTTCTCGGCATCCTCCGCATTTCCAATCTCCTCCGCCAGCTCCCCGGTGGCAACAAGCTCGTTGGTAGCGGTGTCCATGGTGTCTTTCGAAATCTCTTTTCCTGTCATGACACCGTATGCCTTCATGGCACCCACCAGCGCAGAAGTTCCGGAAATATCAAAAGGTCCGGCAACAACTACCTCCGCATCATTGATTCCTGCAGTCACCAATGCATTACAATACATACCGGAGGTACAATAAGAAATATTGTGTGTCTCCACGCCAATACCGTGATCCTCCTCCTGCTTTACCACCAGCACAGAAGACAATGCCCTTGTTCCGATTACGTCCGCAGACATATACTCATCCAGATAATCATGCTCATCCTGATTGGTAATCTCCACGACTTTGTAATTTCCAAGTTCGCTCTCCTCCACCCCCAGCAGCTTCATAACCGTGCTTTTTTCATCTGCTTTTAAGTCTGCGCCAAAAGCAATATACGGCTCAAAAGAAGTATCTGCCTCATCCATAACTGCATCAGCACGGGAAATTTTTGCATTGCCAAACAGCACGCTGACCAGCAATGCAGCTCCCATGATTCTTTTTCCCATTCTGCGTAATTTTGTCTTTTTCAAATGTCCGCTCCTTTCTAATCCGTCTATGAATCCAGATCCATCTGCATAGACAGTATGCTGAATTTGCTTGCGAAGTGTGACAGCAGCCGTCTCACTTCGCAATAATTATATATTCTTAATTCGTTCCATGGCCATTTTGGTATTTTCCAGACTGCCAAATGCCGTCAGACGGAAATATCCCTCTCCGCTGGGACCAAATCCGGAGCCTGGCGTACCTACAATATTTACTGTCTCCAACAAATAATCAAAAAATTCCCAGGAAGTCATTCCATCCGGTGTCTTTAACCAGATATACGGTGCATTGACGCCGCCATACACCTCATAACCGGCTCCAGACAAGCCTTCACGGATAATCTTTGCATTATTCATATAATAGGCAATCTGTTCCTGTATCTGGGCTTTGCCTTCCTCCGTATAAACTGCAGCGCCGGCTGCCTGGATAATATAAGGCGCCCCGTTAAACTTGGTGCCGTGGCGTCTCGCCCACAGACTGTTCAATGAAACATCTCCGGACTTTAACTCTTTCGGCACTACCGTAAAGCCCAAACGTGTACCAGTAAATCCTGCATTCTTAGAAAAACTGCGAATCTCAATCGCACAGCCC
>CAZSGT010000164.1:0-5252 GCA_964606215.1 uncultured Lachnospiraceae bacterium | reverse complement strand
AAACCGTATTATCATCATGGGTGCCATGGATAATCTGGTAAAGGGAGCTGCCGGCCAGGCGGTACAGAATATGAACCTGATGTTTGGATTGGACGAGAAGACGGGACTGGAACTGGTCCCAATATTCCCGGCTTAAATCTTCATTTAACCATCAGAAAAAGAGCAGATTATAGAAAAGAGTGGCGTATAGGCGTATAAAAGAAAGGCAAGAAGAAAGCAGAAGGAGGCTTGCAGCATGAGTATAGATATAGAACAGATTACAGAGATTTCCGGGGGCGTGACGGCGGCACAGGGTTTTATGGCATCTTCCTGTGAAGCCGGAATTAAATATCAGAACCGGAAAGATATGGCATTGGTATACAGTGAAAAACCAGCAGTGGTGGGAGGAACTTTTACTACAAATGTAGTAAAGGCGTCCCCCGTATACTGGGATATGGATTTGGTGAAAAATGAACCGGTATCCCAGGCGGTGGTGCTAAACAGCGGAATTGCCAATGCAGTGACAGGAACGGTGGGGGATGAATTGAATGAAGCTATGGCGGAGGCTGTGGCAAAAGCACTGGGCATAGCTACGAGACAGGTGTTGACGGCATCTACCGGGGTCATCGGCATGCAGCTGGTGAAGGAGAAGTTTGAAAAAGGCGCCCTGCTGTTAAAGCAGAACCTTTCAGATACCATCCAGGCGGGAACCGGAGCGGCAGAGGCGATTATGACTACGGATACGGTTTCCAAGGAAGCGGCAGTGGAGATTATGCTGGATGGAAAGAAGGTTACCATTGGAGGAATGTCCAAGGGTTCCGGCATGATTCATCCAAACATGGCAACCATGTTATCGGTGGTGACCACAGATGCGGCAATCAGCAAGGAACTTCTGCAAAAAGCAGTCAGTGAGAATGTGGAAGATTCCTTCAATATGATTTCTGTGGACCGGGATACTTCCACCAACGATACCTTCCTTGCTTTGGCAAACGGAGCTGCAGGGAATGCAGAGATTACCAGTGAAAATGAAGACTATGCACTGTTTAAGGCGGCGCTGTTGCAGGTGATGACAAAGCTGGCTAAGACAATGGCGGCAGATGGGGAAGGCGCCACCAAGCTCCTTGAAATGACTGTGCTGCATGCCGCTACAAAAGAGGAGGCCAAGGGGCTTGCGAAGTCGGTGATAACCTCCAATCTTGTGAAGACTGCGGTGTATGGCAGTGACGCCAACTGGGGACGGATTTTTTGCGCCATGGGATATGCGGGGGTGGAATTTGACCCGGATATGGTGGATTTGTATATTGAGAGCACTGCCGGGAAGTTAAAACTGGTGGAAAACGGCATGGCAACAGACTACAGTGAGGAAACCGCCACCGAGATTCTGGCTCAGAGTGCGGTGACTGCCACCGCAGACATGAAAGCCGGGGAGGCATCTGCCACTGCGTGGGGGTGTGATTTGACATATGATTATGTAAAAATTAACGGGGACTACCGCACATAAACATGTGAGGTTCCGGTTTATGGAGGAAATTCTGTCGATAGAAAATCCGGGACGGATTCCAGTTTAAGAAAAAGAAAGGACAAAAAAACAATGACAATGAATTCAAGTATAGAGAGCAAAGTTGATATGGATCAGATTTTGATTAAGGCCCAGACGTTGATTGAGGCGTTGCCTTACATCCGGGATTTTAATGGAAAGACCGTTGTTGTCAAGTATGGCGGCAGCGCCATGCTGGATAAAAAGCTGGAGGAAAGCGTGATTAAAGACGTTGCCCTGCTGAAGCTGGTGGGGATGCAGCCCATCATCGTCCATGGCGGTGGAAAAGAAATCAGCCGCTGGATTGACAAGGTGGGTAAGGAGACCGAGTTTATAGATGGGTTGCGGGTGACGGATGCAGAAACCATGGAGATTGCTGAGATGGTCTTGAACAAAGTTAACAAAGGCCTGGTCCAGATGGTGGAAAAATTAGGTGTTAAGGCGGCGGGCATCAGCGGAAAAGACGGCGGCATGCTTCACGTGGAAAAGAAGATGCCAAATGGACAGGATATTGGATTTGTAGGGAATGTAACCGCAGTCAATTCCGATTTGATTGATACCCTGCTTGCCAATGATTTTATCCCGATTATCGCTCCCATTGGCCTGGGAGAGGATTTCCAAAGCTATAATGTCAATGCAGATGATGCGGCAAGTGCGGTAGCAAAGGCCATCCGCGCCGAGAAATTAGCTTTTCTGACAGATATTGAAGGCGTCTGCACGGATCCGGAGGATAAGGATTCGTTGATTTCCGTGTTGACGGTGGACGAGGCAGAAGGGCTTATTGCAGACGGAACCATTACCGGCGGCATGCTCCCGAAATTGAAAAACTGTATAAATGCAGTGGAAGAGGGAGTAAACCGCGTACATATTCTGGATGGACGCAGGGACCATTGTCTTCTTTTGGAGTTCTTTACCAAGAAAGGTATTGGAACCGCCATCATCGGCAACGAAGAAACCTTGTATGACCACGAAATGGAGGGATAGTGTGAAAGATATAGCAAAAGCAGAAGAACATTTGATACATGCGTACAACCGCAGCATGAACTTTGTATCCGGACACGATGTGTACCTGGTGGATGACGAGGGACAGGAATATCTGGACTTTGCTGCAGGGATTGCAGTCAGCGCTCTGGGATACAGCAACGAAACATATAAAAACGCATTAAAGGAGCAGGTGGATACCCTGATTCATACATCCAACCTGTACTTTAACCAGCCATCTATTGATGCCAGCCAAAAGTTTGCAAAGGCTTCCGGAATGGATAGGGTGTTTTTTACAAACAGTGGGACGGAAGCCATTGAAGGCGCCATTAAGCTTGCCAGAAAATATGCATATGCAAAAAATCCGGAAAGCGCTGGTCATATTGTTGCCATGGAGCACTCCTTCCATGGGCGGACTATGGGCGCCTTGTCTGTCACTGGCACAGAGAAGTACCGCACGCCCTTTGAGCCATTGATTGGCGGGGTCTCCTTTGCAGAGTACAACAATCTGGACAGTGTAAAGGAAGCGGTTACAGAGGATACCTGTGCGGTGATTATGGAAGTGATACAGGGAGAGGGAGGAATTTACACTCCCAGTCAGGAGTTTTTGCAGGGAGTCCGTACACTGTGTGACGAAAAAGATATTTGTCTCATATTTGATGAGATACAATGTGGGATGGGGCGTATCGGTTCCATGTTTGCCTATCAGAAATTCGGCGTAAAACCGGATATCCTAACATCGGCAAAAGCCCTGGGATGCGGTGTCCCGGTGGGCGTCTTTGCCGCGGTGGATAAAGTGGCGACGGCATTAGTTCCCGGAGACCATGGCACTACCTATGGCGGCAATCCGCTGGCAACCCGGGCGGTATCCACAGTGTTTGATATTTTTGAACAGGAAAACCTTCTGGCGCATGTACAGGAAATGGGAGACTATCTCTGGGAGCAGTTAGAGACCATCCAGGCAGAGTTTGATGTGGTAAAGAAACACCGCGGCATGGGGCTGATGCAGGGATTGGAATTTAGCGTTCCGGCGGCGGATATTGTGAAAAAGGTACTGGCACAGCATGTAATTTTGATTTCAGCCGGAACGAACGTGGTTCGCTTTGTGCCCCCTCTTGTCATTGAGAAAGAGCATATTGATACCATGTGCAGCGCTTTGCGAAAAGCTCTCGCATAAAATGCCAGATATTGGATAACCTATTGATATATAGAAACCGGGATTATCCCGGCGGTTCCGTGCCTTCTTCCATGGAACCGCCGGGGCCGTATATATGTCAGGAGGTTATTTTTTTATGTTAGGTTGGATAATCGCAATTATATCCGGGGCGCTTATGAGTTTTCAGGGAGTGTTTAATACGGCAGTGACAGAAAAGACAAGCATATGGATGTCGGCAGCGTTTGTGCAGATTACAGCATTTTTTGTCTGTGTATTTTGCTGGCTGGTTACGGGAAGAGAGGGGAATTTTGGCGGTTTTTTGCAGGTGCAGCCGCGAATCTGCCTGCTGGGCGGCGTCATCGGTGCGTTTATTACCATTACGGTTATTAAGAGCATGGAAGCGCTAGACCCGGCAAGGGCAGTGATGTTCATTGTCATTTCGCAGTTGATTGTGGCATATGCCATTGAGCTTCTTGGATGGTTTGGGGTGGATAAACAGGAATGGTCATGGAGAAAAGCAATCGGTATGGCGGTGGCCATTGCCGGTGTGGTGATATTCAAGTGGAAATAAGGCGGTAAACAGGGAGAGATATTACTCAGTACAATCACACTCGAAAAAAATTGTTGACATAAAAACACACGAAAATTTCAGAATATATTTCCAGAATGTAAATGTAAAAAAGTAGTTGTTAAAATAAATATTATCTGATAAAATGATAATAGAAAAATTTTTTTTCTTAAATTTTCTGATTGTGCGCAAACGGTAGAGCATGCATATGAGAACCAGAAACATATGTGTGGCGGTATAATAGCAAAGAAATTGAAGAAACGGGCATGCAGGTCGATTGGCGGACTTTCACAGGAAATTTAAGTTTATAAAAAATTATGGCAATACCCCGAATAGGATGTATTGTCATGGAATGGAGGGATTGTATATGAAGAGACAATATAAACAAAAGATGGCTTTTTTGTTAGTATTTGTCATGGTATTTTCTCTGTTGGGAGGATACCAGGGGGGAAAACAGGCAGAGGCAGCGGTTGGCAAAATCCGGTTTGGAGCCATTCACTGGTTAGACGATGCAAGAACCACGTATACCTTTCCAGGTGCGGAAGTGGACCTTGCCCAGGATCAGAAATTATTTAGTATATCTGTGACGAATGGTGGTTCGTTTACCGTTCCGGAGTTTACCAACCTCGGAGAAGGTGTAAGGATAACCGGTCTTAAAAAAGCCACCAACGACGGAAACAGAAATGCATTTGTGTCAGAAGTAAAACAGGGGGACGAACTGGTGCAAATGACCTACTTTGGCAGGGTAGACACCGAGTCTGTGCAGAACTTTCTGCGTGGTCTGGTATTCCACCGCAATACGGATGATTTGGCAGAAGAGCACAGCATTACAGCGCTTGTCAACGATGCACAACTGGAAGATGATATGGGCGCCATGGCACTGAATGGTGTAATGCACTATTACGAATATAGACCGTATAAAAATACTGATACAGATACTTGGTATGATGCATATAGGGATGCGAAGCAGGCTACATTCTATGGACTGTATGGATATCTGGCAACGATTACCAATGATTTGGAGCAGGATT
>CAZSGT010000163.1:0-5255 GCA_964606215.1 uncultured Lachnospiraceae bacterium | reverse complement strand
TTGGGGTCTGCGGGGATGCTGCTTTCCTCCACCGTTTCCTCGCCCAGCTCGGTCATTTCCTTCACCGGAAATCGACCATGGATGTATTTGATGGCGTCATGGAGCTGGTCAGCCAGTTCCAGCCCGTCTATCGGCGCAACAGTAAAGGACTGCACACAATGGAGTGACAGCGAAGATGAAGGTAACGGTGGTAGACTATGCCAAGCCTGCTACATTTCGGTATTATGATGGTAAGGATAAAGTTATCAATGTGTTATTAAATGAGTATAAGAATGAAGTATGTAGTATTGCTTCGTATTTTTGCAAAAACAGACCTGAAAAAAACCAAACCGTATACATTTCTATGGGGGAAAATAAAAAAATAAATGTTAAGCCTGAGAGTATGCAATTTAAAGAAATAGAACAGGATATAGAAAATGTAATTGTAAAGTTTCCTACATATGTATCGATTTACGTTACAGAATGGTATATTAGTTTCAAAATGTCATCGGAAGACAGTTCGGTAACAAGAGAAGTTTGTTTCTACTTTGATGATGATTGTATGGATTTAACAAATGGTGTTATGGAGTCTCATTGGTTTTATCATACACATATACCTGTATAAAGATACCTATATAAAAATACTATAGTTGTATTATTTCTTTTCCTTTTAGGTGGCATTTGTGGAAATTTAGCCGTTGTTACAGCTGCAGGGAATTTGCCCCTCCCGCAGAAAGTGTGTGGAAATGTCATTCCAGCCCTTTCCTGCGGGTTCGTCTCTGCCGCCGCAGGCGTGCCTTCAACTGGGAAAGAAACACCTGGTTTCCAAGGACTTCAATCATCGGTCCAAAAGACAGCACCTCAATCAACAGCTCCGTCTCCATGTTCTTATTATAATAGATGAAGCATTCATACAGGTCATCGGCAAGTTTGGTGGTATTCTTCTCATAGTTGGCAAAATGGAGCATGGTGCGTTCCAGCGCATTACGCTCATTGTGAATCAAAATATGTACCGGTTCCGGATAGTAGGATTTTTGAATCAATGCGTTAAAATCCAGATTATCCGGCGCCGGTTTTTCTGTTACGGTCACCTGTTCCATGCGGTCGAGGTTCAGGGTTTCCAGATGAAAGCGGTGGTCATTCTTTGATTGAACATAAGGGCAGTTCGCAGAGCGTACTGTCCGTTGTTTAGCGGCAAGCAGGCGGAATTTATCATTTTTGATGGAATATTCCAGTCTGCCGGGCAGATAATGGTGGTGTACCCGCTGTCCCGTTCTGGAACGGTATTCGATATCCACAAAACGCCCCTGCAAGATGGCATCCAGCAATGCTTGAAAGTGCTCCCGGTATGCCGGACTGCTATAATCGTCAGAGGTGGTAAAGCGGTCGTAGTAATAGAAATCGTCCTGCGCCCACAGTAAGGGGACATCGGCGAGAAGTTCATCGATTTTTGCAATTTCTGTTTTTTTGAGAAACAACTGCATTCTGGCGTCCTGTAAAATGGTTTTCAAGTAGGAGCGCTGCAGATTTGTCAGAGGGACATAAAAATCATCGGACAGTCTGGAAATGTACAGCTCCCCCTCCTTCTTTAACACATTCCACTCCCCGGAGAACAGCTTGGGCAGGATATAAAGAGGGCTTTCCTCAAAACCCTCCACGCTGATTTGTTCCCGCAGTTCTTCCGCAGACAATCCCTCTCTGTCCAGCAATATTTTTTTTAAAATCTGAAAGTACACATTATATATTTCGCTAAAAAGTGTCATATAAGTCTCCATTCTGTATGTTTGACAATGTTTCGCCCAGGTACGGTTTTTC
Organism: uncultured Lachnospiraceae bacterium; assembly: GCA_964606215.1. Lineage (GTDB taxonomy): Bacteria > Bacillota > Clostridia > Lachnospirales > Lachnospiraceae > CAZSGT01. The sequence continues at coordinate 3,461 of CAZSGT010000163.1, read as the reverse complement.
ATGCCATGGATTCTATCCATTCATGTCATTTGTTTCATCTGTCATGCCGTACATTTCATACATTGCCTGCAAATCCCTTTCAAACAGCGCTTCAAACTCAGGGGAGCTGGAGGAAATGTCAATAATTCTTCCGGTAAAAGTCCGTATCCAGGGCAGCATCGCATGGGCGTCAAAAACTTCCTTCTCATAGGTATAAGTATTGGGAGCAATTCGGGTAACGGTTCCACCCTGTCCCTCCTGTTTCAGGCGGTTTACAATATATTGTTCCCCTGGTTCCTGTATATGCAGGGTCATTTTCAACCACTGGGTATGGGCGTGCTCGTTATTGTCAAAAGAAGTACCCCATATCAGAGGGTGGTTTTGAATGAGTTTTTCCCTGCACGCATCATAATTTGTGGAAATATCTCCCAGCTCCACTTTTTTGACGGCGTCCATCCGGACACAGCGAAATCGTCTGGAGCGTTGCAGATATACGCACAGAAAACGTCTGCCCGTGCGGGTGCTGACAAAAATCTGCATAGGCAGGGCTTTCATGGTAGTCTCCTGCATGGTTTTGGTGTGGCGAAGATGCAGGATGACCTGTCGTTTTTCTCTCATGGCGCCCAGCAGTTCCAGTAAAACCTCATCCTCCAGTGTATGTACACAGAATGCATGTTTTACCCGGAAACAGCGGTTGGTCATGGTATAGGAATCCATAATCGTACTGGCAGCAATCCCCAGGGGGGAAACCAGCTGGAAATAAGAAACCGCATTTTGCAGTCCGGGGTATGTGAGAAAGACGTCCCCAAAGTCCGGACGGATGCTGTAACGCAGTTCTTTTCCCTGTTTTTCTTTGGTGAGCAGCCCTTCTTTTACATAGTCGTTGCATTTGCGCCGGACTGCCTGCACATCAAAAATTACATCGTATTCCTGCAGCAGCATATCCGTGATGGTATCTGCTGTGGACGGTTGTCCGTGGCTTAGGAAATCCAGTAAAAAGAAATGTAACAGCAAATCATTATCGGTAAAACTCTTGGTTTTCCAGACCCGGTATAATGGGTTGGTATCTAACAGGGCGGCGTCAATGGCAAGGGAGATATTTTTCCCCTGTTCGGTATAGTCCTGCCGGACAAAACCTGCCAGCCAGCTTTCCAGCCTGCGGCGCTCATTGTCGTAGGTTCTGGTGCTTTTATTTTTAAAATCTTCCCTGGTCTTAAATCCGTAGACAAAGAAATCCCGCACATACTCCCTGGATTTGGCAAAGCTTTTTATCAGCTCCTTAAACTCAGACATAGCGTTATCCTCCTTTCCTAATTATAGAGGCTGGTGACCCATTTTACAATATTGGGCAGGAGAAAAATATAATTGCAATGTCTTCGCAACTTTTTTGAAATGATAAATATTTCCATCCCCGTTACAATAGTCTCATCAAGAACAAAGAGTGAAAAGGCTCGCAGCATGAGTACAAAACACGAAAGGAATTTCCCACAGAATGTGTGGAAGTCCAGATAGGAGGATGCAATGTTTGTATTATATAATAAAAAAACCAGATTTCCGGTAAAGATATGGTTAGAAGATGAGAGTAAGCTGGAAGAAAATTGTCTGGAGCAGGCGTACCATCTGGCAAACCTTCCGTTCATACATAAATGGGTCTGCTTAATGCCGGATACCCATGCAGGAAAAGGAATGCCCATCGGCGGCGTCATTGCCACCAAGGATGTCATTATTCCCAATGCTGTCGGTGTAGACATCGGGTGTGGGATGGATTTTGTCGCTACCAATATAAAGGTAAAAGACATAAAGGACATCCAGACGGGAAACGGTACCCTGATTCAGAGTATCATTGGTGGAATTATGCGGGCGATTCCATTAAACACGGAGCGTTATAAAACACCACAGGTTTCCAGCGTGCTGGATGAAGCGAAGAAAGAAATTGATAAGTATGCGGGAAATGAAGAGCTGCTTCCGTTGATTGAGGACGGCTATTATCAGACGGGTTCCCTTGGGGGCGGCAATCATTTCATTGAGCTGCAGGAGGATGAACAGGGATTTCTGGGCGTCATGATTCACTCCGGCAGCCGCCATCTGGGAAAGGCAATTTGTGATTACTTCCATGGTAAGGCGAGGGAATTGAACCGCATGTGGTACAGTGAGGTGCCAGACGATTACCACCTGGCGTTTCTGCCCACGGCATCGGCGGAGGGAAAACAGTATATTCACTGGATGCAGTTAGCTATGGCATATGCCTTTGAAAACAGAGAGCGGATGCTGTCCGTTACCAGAGATATCATTACTGAGCAAATCAGTAAATTTACGGATTATACGGTAGAGTTTTCCCAGGAGATAAACTGCCACCACAATTATGCCAGCCTGGAAAACCATTATGGCGCAAATGTCTGGGTTCACAGAAAAGGTGCAACCAGAGTGCGGCAGGGAGAGAAGGCGGTGATTCCCGGAGCCATGGGCTCTTACAGCTATGTGGTGGAGGGAAAAGGAAATCCGGAATCCTTCTGTACCTCTTCCCACGGTGCTGGCCGCTGTTATTCCCGGAGCGGTGCCATGAAGGCATTTACCACAGAGCAGGTAATGGTAGATTTGAAAGAACAGGGTATCGTTCTTGGAAAGCGGAAGAAAAACGATGTGGCGGAGGAATGCCGGTTCGCATACAAGGATATTGATGAGGTGATGGCACAGCAGGAGGAAATGGTACGTCCGCTGCGCAAATTAAAGACCGTTGGCGTGGTGAAGGGGTGATTTGGTGTGAAAAGGGCAAAGTCAAATGCCCCGCAGTCCGCTGGGGAAACGCGTTGGAAGCGCATCCATACAATACAGGATGTTTTGTTTACCAGCCCGCTGCGGAGTATTTGACCAGGCCTGGGTATTGTGGGTCACCCACTGCCCGGCGGTGCTGACGGCTATGTCGTACGGTATGCCACGAATATTCCACCAACTACACCTGTAAAGTGTAACCCCTAAGAAGGGACCCTTATGACAAGGGAACATTGTGATACGGTGGTTCGAATCCACCTTGTTTCAGAGGAAACAATAGCTAAGTGGCAAAGCGCACAACGAAAATGGAAGGCCTGTTAAGCCCGATGGTTCAAATCCATCACCATGAAACCAGGCTGCAGATTTTCTTCACTGGCACCGTGGCAGGCGGTATCCCGGCAGGGCGGCGAAAATCCCTTTGGGAGATTTGCGGTTTTGAGGGAGAGGTCTGTGCGGAGAAGGCAGATTTTCATTTTGTCAGAGCGGGAGGGATACCGCAGTAAGCGGTTTCCGGACAACAGCCGGGAAAAGGTATCATAATAGGAAACGGTCTGTTTCAGACTATTTCCATAGGATACATGCTCCCCGTTGTCCTTCGGTTTCCAGCGATTGCTCAACTCTTAGTCTGGATGAAATTCATCTAAACTGCAAATACTGGCTCGCCAGTGCGTGACAGAGTTTGTTGCTCCGCAACGTGAAAATGTGAAGGAAAT
>CAZSGT010000162.1:0-5260 GCA_964606215.1 uncultured Lachnospiraceae bacterium | reverse complement strand
AGTTTTGCCAGGCATGGTCTGTTTGATTTGGAGTTGTCGGTCAATGGCGATTTGTATGTGGACGCCCATCACACGGTGGAGGATACAGGGATTATCCTGGGTAAAGCTATAAAAGAAGCTGTTGGGGACAAGAAAGGAATTGTGCGTTTTGGAGACTGCATACTTCCTATGGATGAGTCGTTAGTGCTGTGTGCATTGGATTTGTCCGGAAGACCGTATCTCAGATATGATTTACCTCTTACGGTGGAGAGGGTTGGATATCTGGATACAGAACTGGTACATGAGTTTTTTTACGCGGTCAGCTATGGGGCTGAAATGAATCTGCACATTATGAAAATGAATGGAGAGAATAACCATCATCTGATTGAGGCTGCCTTTAAGGCGTTTGCAAAGGCACTGGACCAGGCGGTACAGGTGGATGCGCGGATTGTTGATGTATTATCTACAAAAGGGAGTTTATAAACATTCATTTTAAGAAAGGACAGAATGCAGCATGAAGATTATCCCTTCCATAGATATTAAAAGTGGACGATGCGTGAGGCTGCTGGGGAGTGCATTTCAGGAGAGTGAGGTGCTTTCCTATATTCCGGCCCAGGTTGCAAAGCGTTATGAGGAACAGGGCGCAGCTTATATCCATGTGTTGGATTTGGATGGCGTGATGGCGGGGCATATTGTAAATGAAGATGCAATCCGGGATATTGTGGAAGCCGTGGATATTCCCGTTCAGGTGGGCGGAGGGATTCGTACCATAAAGGACGTGGAGCAGCGACTGAATCTGGGGGTGTCCAGAGTGGTTCTGGGAACAGCGGCAGTCAGTGACCCCGCATTTGTCAAAGAAGCAATCAGTCATTTTGGTGCAGACCGGATTGTGATATCCATTGATGTAAAAAATGGGATGGTGGCAAAAGATGGCTGGGAAAACAGCAGTAATTACAATGCCACCTTATTTGGTTATCAGATGAAACACCTGGGGATACAGACGGTGATTTATACAGAAGTACATCAAAACGGCATGCTTGCCACACCGAATTATGATTGTGCCAGCGAGCTGATTAAGATTCAGAATCTGGAAGTGATTGTGGCAGGAAGTTTTGCATCCATGAAAGATTTGGAACGCTTAAGCGCTTCGGGTGTCCAGGGAGCTCTGGTGCGGGAGGGTATGTACGAAAAAAAGATAGAGTTAGAAAGTGCAATCCGGATGTTTGCATAAAAAATTTCGGGAGGTCAGAGGGATGGCAGTAAAAAAAATAATTCCGTGTATCAATGCAGAGAATGAGGTGGAATCCGCTGTATTGCGGGCAGCTCAGAAGTACTCTCTGGAGGATGCGGATGGTTTGTTCCTGTACGATTATTCCACAGATGACAGTGCAAAGGAAGCGTTTCTTGCCACAGTGAAGAAGGTGGCGAAACGAATTGATATCCCTTTTTCTGTGGGTATAAAGGTGTCCCGGTTCGAGGATGTAAAGAAAGCACTTTACACAGGTGCAGCCCACGTGGTAATCCGTCAGGGACAGATGCCGGAACAGAAAGTCCTTGCAGAGGCGGTGGAACGTTTTGGCAGGGATAAGATTGTTGTAGAAATAGATATGTCGGTGGATTTTAAGGATAGTACATATGTAAATGGATTAAAAGAACAGGGTATTTGCGCAGTGCTGTTAAAGCATGTTGAGGTGACTGGTAAGTTTAAAACGGCGATGGAGCAGTCTGCACTGCCGATTTATGTCAGGGACAGCTTGTGCCGAAATGATTTGTCCGAGCTTCTCAGTCTTGACAGTGTCTGTGGAGTTATGACAAATTATTTTCAAGAGAAAGACATGCGCCCGGCGAAGGTTGCATTGAAAGAGCAGGGCATAGAGGTACGGCTCTTAGAGAGTGCAAAGTCTTTTGATGATTTTAAGCTGTTAGAAAATGGATTGGTTCCAGTAGTTGCCCAGGATTACCAGACGGGTGAAGTTCTTATGGTTGCGTACATGAACAAAGAAGCCTATGAGCAGACCATACGCACCGGGAAGATGACATATTACAGCCGCAGCCGGCAGGAGCTGTGGTGTAAGGGAGATACTTCCGGACACTATCAATATGTAAAGTCCTTGATGATTGACTGCGATAGTGATACAATATTAGCAAAGGTGCACCAGGTAGGTGCGGCATGTCATACAGGAAAGCGCAGCTGCTTCTTTACGGATTTGGCGAGAACCGATTATATTGATTACAATCCATCCCATGTGCTGCAGGAGGATTACAATATCATCAAGGAGCGCAAGGAGCACCCCAGGGAAGGCTCCTACACAAATTATCTGTTTGATAAAGGGATTGATAAGATTCTGAAAAAATGCGGTGAAGAAGCGACAGAGATTTGCATAGCGGCGAAGAATCCCGATGCAGAGGAGCTAAAGTATGAGATAGCAGACTATTTGTATCATCTGATGGTACTGATGGTAGAATGCGGCTTGGATTGGGAAGATATTATGAAAGAGCTTACCAACCGGCGAAAATAAGTAAGATAATTGCAGTGTTGTGTCCAGGCGCCGTCAGACACAGCAGGGATGTAAATATGCAGACGGTGCAGAATGGAGGATATTATGAATATAGTAATGTTGGCAAACGAGGCGTTAAATCTATCAAATATGTCCTTTGGGCAGGCATTTGCATGGTATGCAGTGAAGTTTGTCGTATATGCATTGGTGGCATTTGCCGGGGTGAAGATTGGAATTGCTTTGCGTAAGCGTAAAAATTCTACAGTTGAAGAAGAATAAACTCCAAAAATACGGCTGATTTTTCGTGAAATATGTCGAAAAAAAGTTTATATTAAAAATGCCAGATGGAAGAATTTGTGAAAAGTTACCAAAAAACATTGCAGACACAATGCTAAAATTGGTAACTTTTTCGTTGAAATCGGGAAAAAGGAAGAAAAAAGCAAAAAAAGAAATAGAAAAATAGCAAGAATAACAAAAAAATTATTGAAACACTCACTTATTTGTAGTACAATAACCATATAGAAGTGGGCAAATGTACTTTTTGTATTCTACGAATGTAGATTACATGCCATTGTTGTGGCGTGTATAGACTCATACGGTGAGTTGGTTTTCAAACATAGAATGTATTATATTTGTGCGGTCTGCAGTGCAGGCCTGCCGAGTGGAAATTTGTTTTTTGCTCTTGTGTCATATTGTATTGACATAAATTAAAAAAGACAGAGGTGGATGATTCTTGAGAAGTGTAATGTCAATTCCTACGGGAAGAAGAAAAAAACGTCTCGGTGATTTACTTGTAGATGCAAATGTTATATCAGAAGACCAGTTGATGGAGGCGTTGGTAAACCAAAAAGGTTCCGGCAAGAAGCTGGGTGCGATTCTGGTAGAGATGGGTGTTTTGACAGACGAGGAGATTGCCGATGCACTACATCATCAGCTGAATATAGATTTTGTGCATTTGAGTGAGATGCAGATTGAGGAGTCTGTTTTGAATCTGGTAAGCGAGCCGGTTTTGCGTAAGCATTCCCTCATACCATTTGACTACAGCTCAGACAATCCTAATGTTTTGAGGGTTGCCATGGCAGACCCTATGGATATTATTGCGGTGGATGATATTTCTATTATCACCAATCTACAGATTGAGACCTGCGTGACGACGCCAACAGAGGTTGCGAAAGCGCTGGATAGATATTTTGGTAATGCAGAGGCCATGAAAGTGGCTGACCAGTACGCCAGAGAGCGTGCAGAGCAGTACGGCAGTCTGGGACAGGAGGAAGAGGAGAATCCGGATATTGCCAATGCGCCTATTGTGCAGCTGGTAAATAAAATTATTGAACAGGCAGTAAGACAGAGGACATCCGACGTACATATTGAAGCGCTTGAGACGTGCGTGCGTGTCAGGTACCGTGTGGATGGTGTACTGAAAGAGGTTATGAAGTATGACATCAATCTGCTTTCTGCGATTGTAGCCCGTATTAAGATTGTCGGCGGCATGGATATTTCAGAGAAAAGAAAACCTCAGGATGGCCGTATTACCAGTATGGTAGACAGACAGGAGTTTGATATCCGTGTATCTATCCTGCCTACCTGTTACGGAGAGAAGATAGTAATGCGTCTGACTTCCAAGCAGGCGTTGACCATGGATAAGAAGAATCTGGGATTCTCAGATGATGAGATGTCCAAGTTTGAAGGTATATTAAAGAATCCTCACGGTATTATTCTGGTAACAGGACCTACCGGTAGTGGTAAATCTACCACTTTGTATACAGCACTCAGTGAGCTGAATACGGAAGAAGTTAATATTATTACTGTAGAGGACCCTGTCGAGGCGAATATTAATGGTATTAACCAGGTGCATGTAAATGCAAAAGCCGGATTGACTTTTGCGGCGGCGCTCCGTTCTATCCTGCGTCAGGACCCGGATATCATCATGATCGGTGAGATTCGAGACGGTGAGACAGCACAGATTGCGGTACAGGCGGCGATTACCGGTCACTTGGTGGTAAGCACTCTGCATACCAACAGTGCGGCTAGTACGATTACCCGTCTGGCAGATATGGGTATTGAGAGCTACATGATTGCCGATGCGGTTGTGGGAATTATTGCACAGCGTCTGGTGCGAAGGCTCTGTCCGAAATGTAAACTGGAAAAAGTTCCGGATTTGCGGGAGAGGGACGAGATGGGTATTGATGATGATGATGTTACCAGTGTTCTTGGGATGCCTAACCCGGAGGGGTGCATGAACTGCAACGGAACAGGATATAAAGGTCGTATCGGTGTGTATGAGATTATGGTGGTTTCCCAAAATCTTAAGACGATTATCAGTAAAGATGGCGATGCGGAAGCGATTAAAGACCAGGCGGTAAAAGAGGGGATGAATACTCTGAGTATGAGTGCTATGAATCTGGTGAAACGTGGAATTACATCCATGGCAGAAGCACAGAGAATTTCTTTGGAGAGTTAACGGGCTTGCCTGTAAATATTGTATAGAAGGAGATAGCAAGATGGGGATTACAATTGATGATTTGATAAGGGATTGTCGTGAGGCTGGTGCTTCCGACTTGCACCTGTCTGTAGGTGTTCCGCCGAAATACCGTGTAAAAGGTGAACTTCGCAATATGGAGTATGGCGTGCTGGGACCGGAACATACCAGACTTCTGATTGAGCCGATTATGAATGAGCGGCAAAAAGAGGTATTCCAGCAGGAGGGAGAGGTGGACTTCTCCTATGGCACACCGCCGATGGAATGCCATCCCAGGCTCACCTTGCCCGGAAGTCGAATGGAA
>CAZSGT010000161.1:0-5283 GCA_964606215.1 uncultured Lachnospiraceae bacterium | reverse complement strand
ATGGTGGTTTATTGTAGCAATTGGTTCTTTTTTTGGTATGATTATGGGAATTTTAATACTTTTTAAAGTGATTGGGTAAAGATGAATCCCATTCACGCAGATTTACCTACGTTCACGTAAAAATCAGGACGGTTATATAGTTCATGTGCTATGATTACTGTAATGGCGCATGTACAAAAATCTTAATAACGTAATCCTAACCTAAAATACAACTAAATATAGTACGGCAGCCGTTCAGAAAACATAAGTGACCATAAAAAAGCACCAGTATTCCACAGAAGTTTGTTTGTGGAATACTGGTATTTTACTGTCCCTTGATTTGTTTCCGCTCAAATCCCAGCCACTTTGCACCATAAGTATCCAGATAAAAGCGGTTCCCATACTCATTTTCAACAAAGCGTTCTTTCCTGTGGTACCAGCCCTGGAGTTCATCCCTAAGAATACTATCATTGGAAATTGGTTCTAGCCAGATATCCTTTTTAAGGAGGATGTCATCGAAAGATAGAGGTTCTTCCTGCGGTGCAGCCGGTTCTGAAAAAGCAGGAGGCGTCATATATAGCTCGCCTACATCTGTAAAAGGAATGGTTGTTCCATCTGCCTGTACGAGATGCCGTTCAATGGAATTTACCAGCAGCCATCCCAGTGTTGGTGACCAGACAGGTTTTCCGTGCAGAATAAGCAGATTTTTTGCTGGAAATGGGTTAAAAGTAACAGGAGAAAGCATCTCTGTACGTCCTAGCAGGTAATCGGTAGATGTTTCATACACATCTGCCATCAGTTCCAGTTTATCTATCGAAGGGGATTTGCGTTCGCCCTCCCATGCACTCAGGGTAGGCTGGGAGACACCAAGCAGTTTCATGGCATCGGATACTTTCAGATGTTTTATGAGTCGTGCATTTTTAAATTGTCTTGCCATCCTTTGACCTCCCCGAATAGTTGTTATCATCCAATATCAAAAGCAATCGTTTACTCTATTATATTTGTCCCATCCCATAATAGCAAGAAATTCTTTTGTCAGCCTGAGATTAAATGGCAGTGTCAAAATATCCATATTCCCTGCATACTTTAATTGCGGGTTATTCTTGAAAAGTCCGGTAGTATCTGCTATACTAACTACATCAGTATCAGAAATTACAGCAAAGTGATTTATAGTTTTCGGTTTTACAGTGTCTGAAGAGTAACATCTTTAGGCACTTTTTTTGTTATAAACATTTTTTGTGCAGATGACCGGATAAGAACATCTGCTAAAAATAGAATATCCAGAGTCAAAGACTCAAAAGCACACAGGAAATCATCTGGTTCTTTGTGTGCTTTTTTCATATAAATTGGAGCAAAATATGCTCCCCAACCTGATTACCGGGGAGTGTATGCTGCCCGTTTATATAAACAGTAATGCTGCGTGGCAGCAAAAAAGATTAGGAGGTGGAACAATGGTTCTATATCTAAAAGCAGAATCGGACATTCCGGATTTGGTCATTGACTTTATTGAGGTAAAACTGCAATCCGGACAGATTATATCCCTGACATGGGATGAAAGTGAGTTTGACAGAGAGGACGGATACCTGGATGCAAAGTACAAGGGTGTGTATTTCGATGACGAGTATGGTAACGGCAGGCTGTCGGAGCTAAGAGGCATGAAAATACAGCACATAGAACTTTACTCTGAGTGTGAGGATGTCAACAGTTTTCGGCTGCGGGAACTATCTTTTCAGGATGGAGAGGACTGCCTTGATTTTCAGTATTCCGGGTGTCAGTCAGAAAGGAGCAGCGATGGCAAATAAGACAAAAGAAAAATCTTCTAAGGAAAGGCTGGTGGATGAAATCCAAAATCTTGGCAGGACACATGGTTTAAATACGGTGTTTACAAATTTTCTGGAGCTTACGGCGCTTTCTCTGGCAATACAGATAGATCCGGTGAACCGGGTTGAGAGACAGGAACGCTATGAGGAACTGGCGAAGTCCGTTGACAGGGAGGCGCTCAGTGCTTATGGCAGAATGACATTTTTTCTGCTACAGACAATCCAGGAGTATTTGTCAGATCCAAAGGACGTCCTGGGGGAAATATACACCAGACTGAATCTGTCCACTGAATGGAACGGACAGTTTTTTACGCCAGATTCCGCCAGCAGGATGATGGCAGAACTGCTTCAGATTCCAGGAGAACTTCCCGAAGGAGAAGAGTACATCACAATTAATGAGCCAGCCTGTGGTTCCGGCACCATGATATATGGGACAGTCTGGGCAATGCAGAAGAACGGGTTTGACTATCGGAGGAGAATCCTTTTTGTTGCCCAGGATATTGATATCCGCTGCGTGTGGATGACGTATATCCAGTGCTGTCTGTACCGGATACCGGTGGTGGTCATTCATGGGAATACACTGACGCAGGAGGAATGGTCTTGCTGGTATTCCCGTGATGTTCTGCAGATTCTTGCCACAAAGGTGTGCAGCACTCAGACGGACGGGAAATAGCCATCTGAAGAGCACAGGAACCAGAAACAGGAAATTGCAGAATAAGAAAAGTTACACAGTTACGCAGAATAGAGATGGGGCGGTATATACTGTTCCGTTTTTGTGGAAAGGAGACAGTTTCCTGAAAGTATCGGTTTATCAAATTGTGCCAGAACCGGATCAGAAAGAGCTTCTGTTCCTGGACATTGTATGTAAATGGCTGAAGGAAAACAACTGTAACTATAAAGAACTGTAAGTTCAAATCAAAACGATTGGAGGAAAAGCATATGAATGAGAGAGCAAAACATGCACTGAAATGTATTGAAAACATGAGGTTAGAACTGGACGATATATTGCCATTTTCCTGTACCCACTGTGGTGGCTGCTGTACGCATCAGGAGGAGCTGTTGTTAAATCCTCTGGATTTATTCCGGATGGCAGTGGAACTGGGTATAACTGTAGAGCAATGGTTGGAGCAGTATGGGGAATATTATATTGGAGAAGACAGCCGGATGCCGATTGTGCGGATTCGCCCACAGGGGGAGACAAGACGGTGTCCTTTGCTGAAAAATAATAAGTGCAGTGTCCATAAGGTAAAACCATCTATATGCGGATTATATCCCTTAGGCAGAACGGTTCGTTACGAACAGGATAAACAGGGCAATCCGGATATGAAAAAGGCAGAGGTGATTTACTTCCATAATGGCTGTTTTTGTGGCAGTCAAACCGGAAAACAGACCGTAAAGGAATGGCTGGACAAGTTTCATTTGTTGAAAAGCGAATCTTTCTTCATCCAGTGGAGTCAGGTAGTGATGGAAACAAGTCAGTTTCTGCACTGGCAGGAAAAAAAGTTCATGGATCAGGATATCATGAATATGGCATGGGACATGGTTTTTGGGCTGCTCTATGTCAGATATGATACCGGAGAAGAGTTCCAGCCCCAGTTTGAGCAGAATGTGCAGGAATTAAAGAGGCATATCGCCAATATAAAAAGACTGGGGGGTGTCGGCTCATGACAGAGAAATATAATAACAACCAGATAATCAGAAAGGATGCCAGAGGGTGCTTTGTGGAAAGCCTGTGTGACTTTTTTGAAGTAGGAAAGGTGCATCTGGTATTTGCTACCTATGATGTGAATTTACCATCCGGGCAGCGCCAGACCAATAACATACATATCTTTATCGGTGTGGATGAATTACAGGAAATCTGCCGGAAGATAAGCTGCGGGGAACTGCAGTATATGGTGAAGCAGAAAAAACAGTCAGGGGATTACAACAATCCCCTGATGGAATGGCTCGGAGGCACTTCAGCGGAGAAGCTGGCAAAAAGCGGACGGAGCCGGGCAGACGGAAAAAGCCTATCCAGAACAGCAAAGCTACTGGTTGGCAAGAAATCAGAGTTTCTCTTTATCGCAGACAGCGGACCGGGAGAGCAGAATGCTCAGGGACTGATTGTGCCGAAGTTTGGCAGGAACCCGGAGAACCATGTGTCAGTCAGTATGACATGGAATTCCCTGAGTGAGCTGTTTTTGCTGACAAAGGAGAATTATCAGGCATGGCTGTCGGCAAAGTATCTGAAGGATATGATGGTACAGCAGGCAGAGCAGAAGAGACGGCAGAGTGGTTAGTATTAGCAGGCTGCAGGATATGGAGAGTAAAAAAGTTTACTGAGATGCTTGGAAAAATATTATTTACAAGTGGAAAGGGCTCTAGCTTTTAAATAAGTTAGGGCTCTTTTATAATATCACATTCTTTTACCTTTTATTTCATTAGAAGATAAAATAAAAAATAATAATATCTGATATATAGCAAGAAGATTGTTTGTATGATAGAATATAATTAATAGAATCTTGTAAACAAATTATATTAAGAAATGAAGAGGTTGGCTTAAAAAACTTTCATGCAAGAATGGAGTGAATAAAATGAAAATTGAGACGTTGATTAGTTTGATTGCATTGTTAATTTCAGTTTTGTCACTATTTGTATCACTTTATTATAACAGAAAAGATCATGAACGAAGACGAAAACAGGCAACGATAGAATATTTTGAAGAAATGACTTCAAAACTTTATAATGTACAAGCTAAATTTAATTTGAAACTAACTCAACTTGACATTGATATAGATATGTTAGATACGGATTTAGAATTGCTCAAAGATGCAACAGAAGTTCTTGCTGCCTTTGAAAGGTTATGCGTAGGAGTTAATACAAATATCTTTGATATTGATATTCTGGATCGTATGGCAGGTTCATATTTAATTATAATGTATACTCGATTTAGTCCATATATTGAGAAGGTACGTAGAGATTCTTCAAGAATAAATTCTTATAAGGAATTTGAATGTGTTGTAGATAAAATTAAGAAAAAAAGAAATCCATTAAGTAGAAGTGGACGATTATAAGGGAGATTATAAATGAGAAGTTTAAGAAAAAAATTATTTTCTTTTGTATTACAGATTATTCAAAGCATACTAATATTATTTTTTTGGATTGTTGGACTTTCTCTTCTTTCTGGATTTATTACGGGAGCAAGGCAGGTTAATATTTTTAATGATGCATGGGATATGTTTGAGTCTGTATATGTTGAATCGTATAAATTTCATTTTGCGAATATTTCTTTTTTGTTTATTATATTGAGTTGTCGATTTATTGAAAAAAAATTTGTCTCAAAACTATATTCCAATATAATAATTATTATAGTTATAAACGTGGGCTATGTTTTTTTATCGTTTTATGTATTCTATGCTTTTGATTTTAATAGGGATTTGTATAATAAATTAAGTAGTTCAGATTTGATTATTACTGCATTAGTTATTTTATTTTCCCAGATTAT